>NZ_VYKE01000327.1:0-2241 GCF_032424515.1 Pseudomonas sp. JV245A | reverse complement strand
CGCCACCGCCACCAGTTGCAAGCCCTTGAGCGCCCCGGCCGGGACCCCGCCCCCCAACCCCAGGGCCAGCAGTGCCAGGGCCAGGGCCGAAGGCAAGGTAAAGCCGGCCCAGGCACACAGGGCCCCGGGCAGGCCACGGCGAGACAATCCCAGGGCGATGCCGACCTGACTGCTGGCAGGTCCGGGAAGAAACTGGCACAGCGCGACCAGCTCGGCATAGGCCGCCTCCCCCAGCCAGCGCCGGCGCTGGACGAATTCCTGGCGAAAGTAGCCCAGGTGCGCCAGCGGCCCGCCAAACGAACTCAGGCCCAGGCGCAGAAACACCAGGAAGATCCGCCAGGGTGTTTCTACCGGGACCGGCGCGCAGGGGCTGGGGGCGTGCATTACAAGGCTTTGCTCCAGAACAGCATGCGCCCGTGAGTCGGGTCGAGCATGGCATTGGCGAAACCGCAGGCGCGATAGGCGGCCTGGGCCTGGGCATTGCCCTCCAGCACTTCCAGGGTGACCTTGCAGCAGCCCCGTTGCCGGGCGATGTCCTCGACCTTCTGCAGCAGGCGCTTGCTCAGGCCCTGGCCGCGGTAGCTGTCCAGCACCACCACGTCATGGATATTCACCAGGGGCCGGCAGGCAAAGGTGGAGAAGCCTTCGAAGCAGTTCACCAGGCCCACCGGCTGCCCGCCGGCAAAGGCCAGCACGCTGAACGCCTGGGGCCGCTTGGCCAGTTCCGCCGGCAACTGCTGGAGCCGGTCTGCGTCCAGGGGCTGGCCGCCGCCCATGGGGTCCTCGGCATAGTGGTTGAGCAACACGCCTATGGCTTCGGCATGCACCGGGTTGCTGTAACTGGCTTGCAACACCACGACATCGGCAACGTCCATGTTCATCCTCGATCAACGTATTGAAAGTGAGCGCTCAGGGCTCAGGCAGCCTCGATTGTAGGCTGGGGGATTTGACCAAACGAAGATTTTTAACCCGCGCACTACAGAAAAAATCCTAAGCAGCGGCCGGGATCCACGGCAGCCGGAAGGGTTTCCCTTCAGGCCGCGGACCCACCGGCAAAACGCTGCAACTGCATTTCCTGCAGGCGGCTGAGGGTGCGGCGGAAAGCGAACTCCAGGTAGCCCTCGGTGTACAGCTGTTCCATGGGCACCCGGGCTTCCAGGTACAGCGGCACCTTGCGGTCGTAGCACTCGTCCACCAGGGCGATGAAACGCCGCACCGCGTCGTCATGTACCGACAGCTGCGGCAACTCACGATCCCCGGCCACCACCCGCTCGGCACCATCCTCGGTGCCCCGGGCAATGCGTGCGGGGCGCTGGCAAGCGCTGAGGTTGGGCACATCGCTCAGGAGAATGGCCTGGAAGCGGTCGCACAGGGCCATGAAGTCCATGGCGGAAAACGGCTGTTCGCACAGTTCGACGAAGCTGCACCAGACCACCGTCCCGCACGCCTTGACCACCTGCAACGGGCGATAGCCGAGCAACAGCGGCTCGCTGCTCGCCGGCTGCCCGGCACTCAAGCGCTCGAACACCGGCCCCAGGGCGCTCGGCTGCCCCTCGGCGCCAAGCCAGTAGCGTTGCTCGGCGGCGCCCGGGTGCAGGCGGTGATCCTGCTCGCCGTCCACCGCCACCACCTGCATGTGCTGGCGGATGGCGCTGATCGCCGGAACGAAGCGCTCGCGGTTGAAGCCATCGGCATACAGCTGCTCCGGGGGCTGGTTGGAGGTGCAGACCAGCACCACGCCCTGGTCGAACATCACCTGGAACAGGCGCCCGAGGATGATCGCGTCACCGATGTCATTGACGAACAGCTCATCGAAACACAGCACCCGCACCTCTTCGGCCAGCTCCCGGGCCAGGGCCTGCAAGGGGTCGGCAATACCGGTCAGTTGGAACGACCGCTGGTGCACCCAGCCCATGAAATGATGAAAGTGCTGGCGCCGCGCCGGGACCCGCAGGCTCTGGTAGAACTGGTCCATCAGCCAGGTCTTGCCCCGCCCAACCGCCCCCCACAGATAGACCCCGGGCACCGCCGTGCGCCCTTGATGCAGGGCTTCATGGCATTGCTGCAAGGCCTGCACCGCCCGCGCCTGCGCCGCGTCGGCGACAAAGCCCTGCTGCTCCAGGGCGTATTGGTAGGCGCTCATGGGGGAATCGAATGGCATGGGGCTCGGGCCTCCTGGCAAAGAGCCGCAGTATGCCAGCATGAGCCGCTCCAGGCCGACCTGTAGCCGCTGCCGAGCCC
>NZ_VYKE01000326.1:0-2338 GCF_032424515.1 Pseudomonas sp. JV245A | reverse complement strand
GTTCGCCGGTCAGGGCCTCGCCGCCGGTGATGCACATGCGCACCGGCAGGGTCTGCTGCTGGGTCGCCAGATGCTGGGCCAACTGGCTGCCGTAGCTGGGGGTGAAACCGAGGATGCTGATGCGGTGCTGACGGATTAGTTGGCAGATCTCTTCGGCGTCCCACTGGCCCTGGGCCCGCAGTACCACCTGGGCGCCGCTGAGCAGCGGCACCAGCAAGCGCTCGGTGGCGGCGTCGAAGTTGATGGAATAGAAGTGCAGCTCGCAGTCGTCCGGGCGCATGCCGAAGCGGCGGATCACCGCCTGGCAGTGCATGGCGATTTCCCCGTGGGACACCACCACGCCCTTGGGCTGGCCGGTGGAACCGGAGGTGTAGATCAGGTACGCCTGATGCTGGGGCAGGCTGATGAAGGGCAATTCGCCCGCCGGGTAGTCGGCCAGCAGCGCACCGTCCTCTTCCAGGCACCAGCGGCCGACTCCGGCCGGCAGCTCGCCCAGGGCGGCGAACATCCGCGCATCGCTGAGCAGCAGGCCGATGCCGCTGTCTTCGATCATGTAGTGCAGGCGGTCCAGGGGGTATTCCGGGTCCAGGGGCACGTAGGCGCCACCGGCCTTGAGGATCGCCAGCAGGCCGACGACCATTTCCAGGGAACGCTCCAGGGCCAGGCCGACTCGCACCTGCGGGCCCACGCCACGCTCACGAAGCATCCAGGCCAGGCGGTTGGCGCGGCTGTCCAGCTCGCTGTAGCTCAGGGTCTGCCCGGCGAAGGTCAGGGCCGGGGCATCCTTGCGGGCCAGGGCCTGTTCGCTGAACAGGTGGTGGATGCACTGGTCCAGACGTTGCTCGCCGGGCTCGACGCTCAAACTGTCCAGCAGGTGCTGCTGTTCATCGGCCTGCAGCAGTGGCAATTCGCAAAGGCGCCGTTGCGGGTCGCTGAGCAAGGCTTCCAGCAGATTGCGCCAGTGGCCGGCCATGCGCGCAATGCGCGGCTCGTCGAACAGGTCGGTGCTGTAGGTCAGGCAGCAGCCCAGGCGCTGGTCCAGGTCGGTGACTTCCAGGTTGAGGTCGAACTTGGTGGCCCGGGCATCGTTGACCAGGTATTCCACGGTCATGCCCGCCAGTTGCCGGCTTTGCTGGAATTCCCAGCGCTGGACGTTGCACATCACCTGGAATAGCGGGTTGTAGGCGGTGCTGCGCGGCGGTTGCAAGGCTTCCACCAGATGATCGAACGGCAGGTCCTGGTGCGACTGGCCCTCGATCACGGTGTGGCGTACCTGCTCCAGCAACTGGCCGACGCTCATCTGCCCGTCGAGCTGGCAACGCAGCACCTGGGTATTGAGGAAGGCGCCGATCAGCCCTTCGCTTTCCGGGCGGATGCGGTTGGCCACCGGCGCGCCGATGCGCAGGTCGCTCTGGCCGCTGTAGCGATAGAGCAGCAGCGACAACGCGGCGGTCATGGTCATGAACAGGGTCAGGCCATGCTCGGCATTGAAGGCCCGCACCCGGGCCGCCAGCTCGTCGCTCAAATCGAAGCGATAGAGTTCGCCCTGGTGGCTTTGCACCGCCGGGCGTGGCCGGTCGCTGGGCAGCTCCAGCAGCGGGTGTTCGCGGCCCAGTTGCCCGGTCCAGTAGTCCAGCTGGCGCTGGCGCTCGCCGGATTCCAGCCACTGGCGCTGCCACACGCTGTAGTCCAGGTACTGCACCGGCAAGGGTTCCAGGGGCGATTCGCGGTCGTCGAGGAAGGCTTCGTACAGCGCGCCCAGCTCGCGGGCGAAGATGTCCATGGCCCAGCCTTCGGTGACGATGTGGTGCAGGGTCAGGACGAAGTAATGCTCCTGCTCGCCGGCCTTGACCAGGCAGGCGCGCAGCAAGGGGCCGGTCTCCAGGTCGAAGGGTTGATGCGCTTCGCTGTCCGCCAATTGTTGCAGGCGCTGCTGACGCGCATCCGGGGCCAGGGCCGAGAAGTCCTTCCAGACCATGCGCAGGCCGGTGTCGGCATGCACCTGCTGATGGGCCACGCCATTGACGCTGGGGAAGGTGGTGCGCAGGGTTTCGTGACGCAGGATCAGCGCTTGCAGCGCGGCCTCGAAGCGGCCCACGTCGAGCACGCCAGACAGCCGCGCCATGCCACCGACGTTGTAGGCCGGGCTGTCGGGCTCCATCTGCCAGAGGAACCACATGCGCTGCTGGGAATAGGACAGCGGCACCGGCTGGCTGCGGTCTACCCGGGCAATCGGCGGCTGCTGGTTGCGCGCGCCGGACTCCTGGATCAGCAGCACCTGCTCGGCAAAGGCCCCCAGTTCGCTGGCTTCGAACAGCGCCCGCAGTGGCAGCTCGAC
>NZ_VYKE01000325.1:0-2347 GCF_032424515.1 Pseudomonas sp. JV245A | reverse complement strand
GCGCGCCGGATCATGGTCAGTTGCGCCCCTGGCGGTTCCTTACCGTCGAAGGTGCGGCACGCGAGCACTTGGGCGAGTTGCTGGTGGAGGCGGTACAGCTGCAGGGCGGCGAAGTGACCCAGGCGGCCCTGGACAAGGCCCGGGCCATGCCCCTGCGCGCACCACTGGTGGTTGTGGTGGTCGCCCGTTTGCAGGAGCACTTCAAGGTGCCCAGGAGCGAGCAGTTGCTGGCAGCGGGCTGCGCGGCCCACGGTATCCTGCTGGCGGCCTACGCCCAGGGGATCGGCGCGGTGTGGCGTACTGGCGAGTTGTCCTACTCGCCCCATGTAGCCAAGGGCCTGGGCCTGGAGGACGGCGAAGAGATCATCGCCTTCCTGTATCTTGGCACGCCGCTGAATGAGCCGCGGATCGCCCCCAAGGTCGATACCGCCGAGTTCGTCAGCGCCTGGACTGCCAAGGCCTGATTTTCCTCTTCTAACGCTGTGTACCTCGCGGGCAAGCCCGCTGTTGCCGGACCCGGCGGCAGCGGCTTGCCCGCATTGCGTTCAGGCCTGCACCACGGCGCCGGGGACCAGGGGCAGTTCCAGGGTGGCGATGAATCCGCCCTGAGGGTGGTTGGCCAGCAGCAGGCTGCCACCGTGACGCTCTGCGGCGCGGCGGGCGATGGCCAGCCCCAGGCCATGGCCCGGAGCGCTTTGCCCCGGGGCACGGAAGAAGGGCTCTCCCAGCTGGCTCAAGTGCTCGGCTTCTACGCCGGGTCCATGATCGCGCACGCTGATCTGGATCTTCTCGCCCTGGCGTTGGGCCGTGACTTCGATCGCTTGCCCGGCGGGGTTGAAGCGCTGAGCGTTGCGCAGCAGGTTGTCCACTGCCCGCTCCAGCATGGTCGGCCAACCGCGCAGGTGCAGCTGTGGCGGGGCGGTTATCAGCACCGGCTGTTCCGGGCAGGCCAGTTGCGCGTCTTTCTGTACGGCGACCAGCAAGGCGTTAAGGTCCACTTCTTCGGCGCTGGCGTTGTCCGCATCGACCCGGGCCAACACCAGAATCTCGCTGATCAGCGCTTCCAGGCGGTCACATTCGCGGGTCAGCCGCGGCCAGAGCTTTTCCCGTTCTTCGGGGGCGGCCCGTTCCGCCAATGCCAGGGCGATGCGCAGGCGGGCCAGGGGCGAGCGCAGTTCGTGGGACACGTCCCGCAGCAGTTGGCGCTGGCTGCCGATCAGGCTCTGCAGGCGCGAGCCCATGCGGTTGAAGTCCCGGGCCAGTACACCGAATTCGTCGCGGCGGTTGGACAGGCGCGTCAGGCTGTTCTGCTGGTAGGTGGCCTGGCCCAGGTCGTGTACCGCGCCGCGCAGGCGGCTCAGGGGACGAGTGATGGACAGGGTGACCAGGAGGCTGAACAGGGTCAGCACCACCAGGGCGATGGCCAGGGCGCTGAGGGGCCAGGTCAGGCTGTCGCGGTGCCAGGCGTCCAGTTCCGGATGGGGGATGCGATAGATGAACAGGTAGGTGTCGCCGGTTTTCGGGCTGGTGTACTCCGCTGTCAGGCGGCGCCAGGGCAGGTGCCGGTCGTCATTGTTCTGCCGGGCTTCGAAGGCCGCGGCGCGGCGCGGGAAGGTGCCGCGAACCACCGGGTCGCCGCTCTCGTTGAGCACCTGGACATCGATGTGGTACTGGCGCTTGCGCTGCTGGAGGATGTCCTGGGCAGCGTCCTCGCCCTGGTTCTCGTAGGTCTGTGTCCATTCCTCGGTCAGGCTGTTGAGGCCGGGGTGACGGCTGAGGATCCAGGCATCCTGGTTGAGCATGTGCCCGAGCAGGATCGACAGCCCTGCAACCAGGGTGATGGCCAGCCAGAAGCTGGCCAGGATGCGCCAGAACAATGAACGCACAGGAACTCCTCGAACGCGAAAGCCCAGTGGGGGGAGGCCACTGGGCTGGGGGTGGACGCTAACGCATTATTGCGCTTTTTGCGGTTGCTGCGCTTTCCAGGCCTTGAACTCGGCCCATTCGGCGCGACGCTCCTCTTGTTTCTTGACGATGGCGTCAAACTCTTTCTGCTGCTCTGGCTTGAGCAGGGCGCGGATATCGGCCTGGGTTTTCTGGTGCTTGGCGGTCAGCTCATCCTTCATGGCTTTTTGGTCGGCCGGCGAGAGTTTCTCCAGGTACTTTTCCACCACGGCCTTGCGGTCGTGCATTTGCTCGCCCATCAGCTTGCCGATCTGCTGGCGCTGTTCACGGCTCAGGTCCAGTTGGCTGAAAGGGCCTTTGCCGCGCATGTGCTCGCTGTGCCGAGGGCCGTCCATGGGGCCCATCGGGCCGTGACCTTCCGGCATGGCCATGGCCACGGTTG
>NZ_VYKE01000324.1:0-2352 GCF_032424515.1 Pseudomonas sp. JV245A | reverse complement strand
GGCTGGCCCTGTCCTCCACCGCCATCGTCAGCAAGGAACTGACCAGCCTTGGCGAGATCTTCAGCAGCCACGGGCAGAACGCCATTGGCGTGCTGCTGTTCCAGGACGTGGTGGCGGTGCTGTTGCTGACCCTGGTGCCGGTCTTCGCCGGCAGCAGCGAGCACGCCTGGTACTGGGCCCTGCCGGCGACCCTGGGCAAGACCGTGGTGCTGTTCGTCGGCCTGCTGCTGGCAAGCCGCTGGCTGTTGCCGCGGCTGTTCCATGAAGTGGCCGCTTCGCACTCCGCCGAACTCTTTGTGCTGCTGGCCCTGGTGATCGTCCTGCTCACCGCCTGGCTTACCCACCTGCTGGGCCTGTCACCGGCTCTGGGGGCCTTCCTCGCCGGCATGCTGCTGGGGGAAAGCCATTACCGGCATCAGATCGAGGCCGACATCCGCCCGTTCCGCGACATTCTGCTGGGGCTGTTCTTCGTCAGCATCGGCATGCTCATCGACCTGCAACTGTTCATCGACCATGCCCTGCTGATCACCGGCCTGACCCTGGCCCTGCTGCTGATCAAGGGTTCGGTGGTGGCGACCCTGCTCAAGCTGCGCGGCAGCGATGGCGAAACCGCCTGGCGCAGCGGCCTGGCCCTGGCCCAGGGCGGTGAATTCTGCTTCGCCCTGATGGCGCAGATGCAGCTCAGCCAGATGATCCCGCCCGACATCAGCAGCCTGCTGCTGGCCGCCACCTTCTGCTCGATGCTGGTAACCCCGCTGTTGCTGCGAGCGGCGCCGGTCATCACCGCCCGCCTGCACCGCAAGCCCAACCAGGCCGCGCAACTGGAGGAAATCAGCGCGCAGAACGCCGAGCTGCAAGGCCATGTACTGATTTGCGGGTATGGCCGCGTCGGCCAGTCCATTGGCCGCTTCCTGCGCCACGAGCAACTGCGCTACATCGCCCTGGACGATGATCCGGTGCGGGTCCAGGAAGCGTCTGCGGGAGAAAGCTGCGTGCACTACGGCGACTGCCGGCGCGGCGACCTCCTGGCCGCAGTCGGCCTGGAACGGGCGCGGCTGCTGGTGATCGCAGTGGACAAGAGCGATATCGCGCTGACGGTGCTCAAGGCGGCGCGCCGCCTGGACCGCACGGTGCCGATCCTGGTGCGCACCCGCGATGACAGCCAGTTGGCGGAACTCAAGGCCGCCGGCGCCAACGAAGTGGTGCCCGAACTGCTGGAGTCGAGCCTGATGCTCGCCTCCCATGCCCTGATCATGCTCGGCCTGCCGGAGCAGCGAGTGCAGCGCACCGTGGATGAAGTGCGCCACAGCCGCTACCAACTGTTGCACGGCTTCTATCACGGCACCCAGAACAGCGCCCAGGACAACCGCGAACCGCCGGCAGTGCAGATGCACGCCGTCAGCCTCGACGCCGATGCCTACGCCTGCAACCGGCCATTGCAGGAGTTGGGCCTGGAGGCACTGGGCGTTGATATACGCGGGGTGCAACGCAATGGCAACGACCTGCCGCTGAACCCCAGCCCGCGCCTGCAAGCCGGCGACCGGGTGCTGGTGTCCGGCCCGCAGGCGGCCATCGAGGCTTGCGAAGCACGCCTGCAAGCCGGTTGAAGCCACCCAGACCAAACCCCGGGCGGCGAGCGCCCAGGGTCATCAATACCAGGGGCGTCGTCTCAGTCCTGGCTCACCGCGCCGATCTTGTGCAGCGACAGGTCGGCGCCGTAGTACTCCTGTTCCTGGGTCAGGCGCAGCCCGCAGACCGCCTTGATCACCCCATACACGGCCAGGCCGCCCAGCAGCGCCACCGCCACCCCAAGGCCGGTGCCGATCAACTGGCTGACCAGGCTGACCCCACCCAGGCCGCCCAGGGCACTCTGGCCAAAGATCCCGCAGGCAATGCCGCCCCATACACCGCACAGGCCATGCAACGGCCAGACCCCGAGCACGTCGTCGATCTTCCATTGACTCTGCGCGGCGATGAAGCACCAGACGAACAGCGCTCCGGCAATGGCGCCGGTGATCAAGGCGCCCACCGGGTGCATCAGGTCCGAGCCGGCGCAGATCGCCACCAGCCCGGCCAGCGGGCCGTTATGCAGGAAGCCCGGGTCGTTGCGGCCGACGATCAGCGCCGCCACCGTACCGCCCACCATGGCCATCAGCGAGTTCACCGCCACCAGCCCGCTGACGCCCTGCAAGGTCTGGGCGCTCATGACGTTGAAGCCGAACCAGCCGACAATCAGGATCCACGACCCCAGGGCCAGGAACGGAATGCTCGACGGCGCGAACGCCACCAGCTTGCCGTCGCGGTAGCGGCCATTGCGCGGCCCCAGCAACAGCACCGCGGCCAGGGCCAGCC
>NZ_VYKE01000323.1:0-2406 GCF_032424515.1 Pseudomonas sp. JV245A | reverse complement strand
GTGCTCAGCGTGCGCAACCACATGCAGATGTTCTGGACCCCAGGCATGCGCAAGGAACTGCTGGCCTGGCAGACCGAGCAGCAAGGGGCCGAACTGCATCCACTCGTGCAGCAGGCGGTGCGCGACGCGGGCTGGGAGGCCTAGACCAGCCCTCACCCCCGGCCTGCTACCCCAGGCCGGGGCTACCCTCCAACGGCTCAGCTACCCGGGCACTTGCTGTCCACCGGCGGCTTGGCCTGGACCGCCATCGGCATGACCGCTCCCGGCTTGCCCAGGGGCAACAACTGGTACACCGCAAAGGCACACATGGCTGCGGTTTCGCCGTTCGCCTGGGGGATGTAGTTCAGACCGACATAGGCCTCGTAGCTCTTGCCCGGCTCGAACAGCACCACCTTCCTCACCTCAGGGCAGGTGCTGTAGGTGCTGCCATAGCCACCTGCCGCCACGCCCCCGCCTTCCAGCAGGAAAGGCCGGCCCGCCGGTACCCGGTACTCGGTGGCGATCTCGTTGTAGGCGCCCTCGCCCCTGCGGATCGCCCCTGCGTAGGCCGGCAGTTTCGGCGCGAACCTGGGCAGCATGTCGATCTGCCGGGGCTGCACCGGGAACTGCGGGTAGTTGATGTTGGCCTGTTGATCGCTGCCGAAACGCCCGGCCTTGGCCAGGCGCTTGCTGTCCCCCAGGCACCCGGCATAGGCGTCCCCGCGCACCTCGCCGTTGGTGATCACCCGCAACTGCGCGGTCGGCACGCTCAGGGGCGGTTCCGAATAGGGCTGTACCGGTTTGACACTGCAAGCGCCGAGCAACGCCAACGCGGCCAGCAGGGTGGGAGTTGCGAGATTCATCACTGAAGTTTCCTTTGACTGAGGCGGCCACCGGGCCCGCACAGGCTATCGGCCGAGTGCCCGCAGCCTTCACTGCCACCCAGGCACTTTCCACAAAACACAAGCCAGCTTGTGCCCGCCGGGATGTACCCGGCAACCCCTGCCACCTACGCTGCGCCGACCTGCCTTCAACAACAAAAACAAAAGGAAGCGACGGTTATGGCACTCGATTATCTGGTAATGGCGATCTACGTCCTGCTGATGGCCGGCCTCGGCTGGTGGGGCATGCGCAAAGTGAAAAGCCAGGATGACTTTCTGGTGGCCGGGCGCCGCCTGGGCCCGGCCCTGTACCTGGGCACGCTGTCGGCGGTGATGCTCGGCGGCGCTTCCACCATAGGCTCGGTGCGCCTGGGCTACAGCTACGGCATTTCCGGGCTGTGGCTGGTGTTCATGCTGGGTCTGGGGATCATCGTGCTGAGCCTGGTGTTCTCCCGGCAGATCGCCCAGTTGCGGGTCTTTACCGTGACCCAGATCCTGGAGCAGCGCTATCAGGCGTCCTCGCGGCTGATCGGTGGCTGCGTGATGGTGGCCTACGACCTGATGGTGGCGGTGACCGCCACCATCGCCATCGGCTCGATCACCGAAGTGGTGTTCGAGATCCCGCGGATCACAGCGATCCTCTGCGGCGGCGGCCTGGTGATCTTCTACTCGGTGATCGGCGGCATGTGGTCGCTGACCCTCACCGACATCATCCAGTTCGTGATCATGACCCTGGGGATCTTCGGCGTCCTGCTGCCCATGAGCCTGGGCCAGGCCGGCGGCCTGGAAGCCTTGCAGGCCAACCTGCCGGCGGGCTTCTTCGAGCTGGGCAATATCGGCCTGGACACCATCCTCACCTACTTCCTGCTGTACTTCTTCGGCGCCCTGATCGGCCAGGACATCTGGCAGCGTCTGTTCACCGCCCGCAGTGAAAGCGTGGTGCGCTACGCCGGGCTCGGCGCCGGGATCTACTGCATGTTCTATGGCGCCGCCTGCGCCCTGGTGGGGGCCGCCGCCAAGCTGCTGTTGCCGGACCTGGCGGTGGCGGAAAACGCCTTCGCCGAAGTCACCCGCAGCGTGTTGCCCGCCGGCCTGCGCGGCTTGGTGGTGGCCGCTGCCCTGGCCGCCATCATGTCCACCGCCAGCGCCTGCCTGCTGGCGTCGGCCACGGTGCTCAAGGAAGACATCTACAGCCGCTTCCTTACCCGGGGCGGGGAAAACCACCTGGCCAGCAGCCGCTGGATCACCCTCGGGCTGGGCGCGGCGATGCTGTTGATGGCGTGCCTGGTGAACGACGTGATCGCCGGGCTGAGCATCGCCTACAACCTGCTGGTGGGCGGCCTGCTGGTGCCGATCATGGGCGCGCTGCTGTGGCGCCGCGCCTCGGCCAGGGGCGCCATCGCCTGCATGCTCACCGGCAGCCTGACGGTGATCGCGTTCATGGTCCGCGACGGCATTCTCGCCAACACCCCGATCTACTACGGGCTCGGGGTCAGCCTGCTGACCTTTGTCGGCGTCAGCCTGACAAGCCGGGCGGCACCGGCAC
>NZ_VYKE01000322.1:0-2424 GCF_032424515.1 Pseudomonas sp. JV245A | reverse complement strand
CAGGTCGCGCAGTTGCTGGCCGGCAAGGTGGCACTGCGCCTGGGTGGACGCGATCCGCGGCAGGCCGAGCAACTGAACCAGCAGTTGGGGGCGCGCGCCGAGGTGCGCGCCCTGGACCTGTGGGAGCCACAGAGCCTGGCGGACTTCTGCGCTGGTTGTTCGCTGGTGATCAACTGCGCCGGGCCCAGCTACCGGATTCTCGATCGGGTGGCCCGGGCCGCCCTGGCCGCAGGCGCCGACTACCTGGATGTGGGGGGCGACGATCCACTCCATGAGCGGCTGGTGGGACAGCTGCCGGCGGGGCACCGGGTGCTGTTGTCGGCGGGCATGCTGCCGGGGCTCTCGGGGCTGTTTCCGCAACTGCTAGCGCAGTCCTTCCAGCGGGTCGATGCCTTGCGCTGCTATGCCGGTGGGCTGGGGCGCTTGTCCGCCACGGCTGCCGAGGATTTCCTGCTGAGCCTGGGCAACGGCTTCGGCCAGGCCCAGTGCGGCTGGTGCGAAGGGCAGGTGGTGCGCAGCACGGCAAGTGCCGAACAGGCATTGCAACGCGACTGGCTGCCACCGGCCGGGGTGCAGGCCTATCCGTACCTGAGCACCGAGCAGCAGCGCCTGTTCGGTGATGTGCCGGTGCGCCACGGTCAGGGTTTCAACCTGTTCGAGGGCGGCCAACTGGCGGCGGCCCTGCAACGTATCCAGGGCTCGGCGCCAGAGGCGCGGAGCAGCGCGCAGAACATCGCTGCGCTGGTGCAGGCCAGCGCCCTGGATGTGGCCGGGCGCCGGCCCTATCAACTGCTGGCGGTGGAAATCGACGGCCTGCGCGAGGGCCGCCAGCAGCAGGCCAGCGCCTGGCTGCGGGCCAGCGACGGCTCGCGCCTGACCGGCAGCGTCGCAGCCTTCTGTGCACTGCAGTGGGCGCATCTGCCTGAGGGGCTGCACTACGCCGCCCAGGTGCTGGACGCGGCGGCCTGCCTGGAACAACTGCTGCGCTGGTTGCCGGATACCCGGGTGCACCTGCCTGACTTCGCCGCTGTGGCGCTGGCCGAGCCAGAGGAGGGCGTGCTGTGAGAAAGGTTCCCAGTGCCTGGCTGCGTCGTTATCCGCAGCCGCAACCGCCACGCTGCCGCCTGGTGTGCCTGCCCCATGCCGGTGGCAGTGCGAGCTTTTTCAACGACTGGCGTGGCCAGTTGCCGGCGGATGTCGAGCTGGTCAGCGTGCAGTACCCGGGGCGCGAAGAGCGCCTGAGCGAAAGCTGGCCCGGCAGCCTGGAGTGGATGGCGGGCACTATCACCCGGGCCCTGTCGGACCTGGTGGACCGGCCCCTGGTGCTGTTCGGCCACAGCATGGGCGCGGCCCTGGCCTATGAGGTGGCGGCGCGCATGCAGCAGCAGGGCTCGGCGCCACAACGGTTGATCGTGTCCGCGCACCCCGCGCCCCATCGCCAGCGCAGCGGCGAACTGCACCTGGGCCCGGACGAGGACCTGCTGGCGGATGTGCGACGCCTGTCGGACGGTGCGCCGTCGCCCCTGGATGACCCGGCGCTGCGCGACCTGTACCTGCCGGCGTTGCGCAACGACTACCGGCTGATCGAGTGCTACCGCGGTGCGCCCGGCCGCGCCCTGGACCTGCCCCTGAGCGTGTGCCTGGGGGCCCGGGACACCGAGGTGGACCAGGACGAAGCCTATGCCTGGGCCGAGGTCAGCGCCCAGGTCACCGACTTCCAGGCCTTCCCCGGCGGGCACTTCTACCTGCGCGAGCAACAGGCCGAACTGCTGCGCCACCTGACCCGGCTGCTGGCCGGCCATGGCGAGCAGCCGTGGCAGTGCTGGCCCTCGACCCCATGAATTTTCCCTTGGTAGACCCCGACATGAAGACACCCGAGCAGTGCAGCGGCCTGGACGACGTCCGCTGCGGTATCGACGCCATGGACCAGCAGATCATCCAGGCCCTGGGCCTGCGCCTGGCCTACGTCAAGGCGGCGGCGCAGTTCAAGCCGACCGAGGACAGCATTGCCGCCCCGGAGCGGGTTGCGGCGATGCTCCCGCAACGTCGGCAATGGGCCGAGCAGGCGAGCCTGGACCCGATGTTCGTGGTGCCGCTGTTTGCCCAGATCATCCACTGGAACATTGCCCAGCAAGTGCGCCACTGGCGCCGTCAGCACGGGCTGGATCAAGGAGCCCAAGATGAGTGAATCCTGCCTGTCCGGCTTGACCCGGGCCCTGCGCAAGGGCGAATCCCTGGCCCGACGCAGGGGGCGGGCGGTGCTGGTGGTGTACAGCCTGGCCGCCGAGCGCCTGGAGCCGCTGCGGCTGTTTGCCGCCAACCGCCAGGTGTTCGGCCAGAGCCTGTTCTGGTCCAGCGACCAGGGCGCCCTGGCCCTGGCCGGGTTCGGCTGCACCGAAGAAATCAGCCCGCCGGCCGCCGAGC
>NZ_VYKE01000321.1:0-2498 GCF_032424515.1 Pseudomonas sp. JV245A | reverse complement strand
GGTGCTCGCCGCTGTCATAGGCCCGGGCAACGACCCGCAAGTGCGCCCTGATGCCGGGCCGCAGTCGGTGCTGGTCTTCGTCGCCCGTTTCGACCCGCCGCGGTTACTGGCCCTGGGCCAAGGCCTGGACATCGAGCATCTGCAGGTGGCCCGTGCCGCCACGGACCAGAGCTTGCCGACCCTGGACTTGCCCGACGGCGCCGGAACCCTGCAATGGCGGCCGGCGCGCCCCGGGCACCAGTTGCTGGTGCTGGTGATGCCGCTGTTGCTGCTGGCCGGCCTGCTGGTGGGCCTGATGGCGGTGTTCCTGTTGCGCCGCGCCGATGCTGCAGCGCAGGTCATGGACCGGCAGGTCCAGGCGCTGCGCGCCAACCGCTGGGCCCTGGCCGCGAGCGAGGAGCGCTTTCGCGATGTGGCTGAAGCTGCGTCCGACTGGATCTGGGAAGTCGACGGGCAGCTGTGCTTTACCTACCTGTCCGAACGTTTCGAGGCGGTCACCGGGTTGACCCGGGAGTCGACCCTGGGGCGGCCGATGACCGAGCTGCTGAGCTGCGAACAGGGTTCGCTGGGCCAGTGGCTGGCGGCCCCGGAGCGGCGTTCCCAGGCGATCCAGCAGTGCCTGTACCGGGATGGCCAGGGGCAGTCGCGAGTCTGTCGCCTGTCGGTGCGGGCCATGGCCGCCGGGGGCTTTCGCGGCACCGCCAGTGATATCACCGAGGAGGTCGCGGCTCGAAGGCGGGTCGAGTACCTGTCCCAGCACGATGCCTTGACCGGCCTTGCCAACCGCACCCGCATGCAGGAGTTTCTCGAAGGCCGGCTGCAGGCCCCGCCGACCCTGCAGGAACCGCTGCTGATGCTCAGCGTCGACCTGGACCGTTTCAAACCGGTGAACGACCTGCTGGGGCACGCCGCTGGCGACCAGGTGCTGCACGAGGTGTCCCAGCGCCTGGCCCAGTGCCTGCGCAGCGAGGACCTGGTGGCCCGGGTCGGCGGCGACGAGTTTGTCCTGGTGGTCACCGGCCAGGTGGCTGGCCACGAGATCGAAGGCTTGTGCCGGCGGCTGATCGAGCGGATCGAGGAACCGTTCTATATCGCCGGGCACGAGGTCTTCATCAGCGCCAGCATCGGCATTGCCCGGGCCCCGGGCGACGCCTCCCAGGCCGAAGAACTGCTGCGCTTTGCCGACATCGCCCTGTACGAGGCGAAAGCGGCGGGGCGCAGCACCTGGCGTTTCTATGCGCCCTACATGAATGTGCGGATCATCGAACGGCGGCGCCTGGAGCGTGACCTGCGCCATGCCATCGAGCAGGACCAGCTGCTCCTGCATTTCCAGCCGCGCTACCGCGTGCTCGATGGCCAGTTGATGGGCGCCGAGGCCCTGGTGCGCTGGCAGCACCCCCAGCATGGCTTGCTGGGGCCGGACGTGTTCGTGCCGATTGCCGAGGACACCGGGTTGATCCTGCCGCTGAGCAACTGGGTACTGCACGCAGCCTGTCGTGCGGCGCGAGCCTGGCCGGAAGGCCGACTGCTGGCGGTCAAGCTGTCGCCGGCGGAATTCCTGCGCGGCCAGCTGGTGGCGCGGATCGCGGCGGTGCTCAAGCAGAGCGGCCTGGAGCCGTCACGCCTGGAGCTGGAAATGACCGACAAGGTGCTGCTGGACGACAGCCGCCACGTGCTCACCATCATGCAGGGGCTCAAGGCGCTGGGGGTGCAGTTGCTGATCGACGATTTCGGCACCGGCTACTCGGCGCTGCAGTACCTGCAGACCTTCCCCCTGGATGGCCTGAAGATCGACAGCAGCTTCATCGCCCGGCTCAACCACAACGATGCCGGGCGCTCCATTGTCGAGGCGATTGTCGACCTGGGGCATGCATTGTCCTTGCGGGTGGTCGCCGAGGGGGTGCAGACCGCGGCGCAGTTCGGTGTCTTGCGCGACATTCAGTGCGATGAGGTGCAGGGCCCGCACCTGAGCCCGCCGCTGGACCAGGAGGCCCTGCTGGAACTCTATGGCGAAGCCGCCCGGGCCTCGCGCCCGATCACCTGAGCCTGTGTTTCAGGGCAGGTGGTCGGCGGCGAAGTCGGCCTCCGAGCGCGCTTGCAGGCGGCCTTTGCGGCAGGCCTGCTGGAAACGCTCGAAATCCCGTTCGTTCTGCGTGGCATAGGCCTGGGCGTAGTGCCACAGGGCTTCGGCCAGGGTTTCGCTCTTACCGATGTACCCGCTGATCCGCGCGGCCTGGCCCGAAGCCTTGGCGTGGGCTCGGGCCAGGGCCCGGCCGCAGATCCTGGCATAGGCGGCGAAGGTGTCCTCGTCGAAGGTCTCAAGTTCCGCCGAGACCTTCATGTCGCGCAGTTGGCGCACATAGAAATGACGGCCGTTGGGGCCGGTGGTCCAGCCCAGGAACAGATCGCTGGCGGACTGCATCAGGCGCTGGCCTTCCACCACCCGCTGGCCGTTGTGCCTTGGCTTTGAGCGTTCGCGCACATAGTCGGCGAGCACC
>NZ_VYKE01000320.1:0-2575 GCF_032424515.1 Pseudomonas sp. JV245A | reverse complement strand
CCAAGCAACGCGGTGTATCGATTAAACCGCCCTCGCCGCCCCGCCGGCTCCTGCACAATGCCTTGCACCGGAGTTACCCATGACGGCCCATGCCGAGCTTTCGCCGACCCTGCAACTTGCCTGTGACCTGATCCGTCGCCCCTCGGTGACGCCGATCGACGCCGACTGCCAGAAGCTGATGATGCAGCGCCTGGGGGATGCCGGCTTCAAGCTGGAACCGATGCGCATCGAGGACGTGGACAACTTCTGGGCCAGCCATGGCCAGCATGAAGGCCCGGTGCTGTGTTTTGCCGGCCACACCGACGTGGTGCCTACCGGCCCGGTCCAGGCCTGGCAGAACGACCCGTTCGACGCTCTGATCGACGAGCACGGCATGCTCTGCGGCCGTGGCGCAGCGGACATGAAGGGCAGCCTGGCGGCCATGCTGGTGGCCGCTGAGCGTTTCGTCACCGACTACCCGGACCACAAGGGCTCGGTAGCCTTCCTCATCACCAGCGACGAAGAAGGCCCCGCGCACCATGGCACCAAGGCCGTGGTGGAGCGCCTGGCGGCACGCAAGGAGCGCCTGGACTGGTGCATCGTCGGTGAGCCTTCGAGCACCAGCCTGGTGGGCGACGTGGTCAAGAACGGCCGCCGTGGCTCCCTCGGCGCCAAGCTCACCGTGCGCGGGGTACAGGGCCACGTGGCCTATCCGCACCTGGCGAAGAACCCGATCCACCTGGCGGCGCCGGCCCTGGCGGAACTGGCGGCGGAGCACTGGGACGACGGCAACGCCTTCTTCCCACCCACCAGTTTCCAGATCTCCAACCTCAATTCCGGCACCGGCGCCACCAACGTGATCCCCGGTGATCTGGTGGCGGTGTTCAACTTCCGCTTCTCCACCGAATCCACGGTGGAAGGCCTGCAGCAGCGGGTCGCGGCCATCCTCGACAAGCACGGCCTGGACTGGCATGTGGAGTGGGCCCTGTCCGGCCTGCCGTTCCTCACCGAACCCGGCGCCCTGCTGGACGCGGTATCGGCCAGCATCAAGCAGGTCACCGGGCGCGACACCAAGGCCTCCACCAGTGGCGGCACCTCCGACGGGCGCTTCATCGCCACCCTGGGCACCCAGGTGGTGGAACTGGGCCCGGTCAACGCCACCATCCATCAGGTCAACGAGCGGGTACTGGCCAGCGACCTCGATGTGCTGACCGAAATCTACTACCAGACCCTGATCAAGTTGCTCGCCTGATGCTTGCCTGTCCTCTCTGCAGTGCCCCGCTGAACGTCGTGGACAACGGCGTGGTCTGCCCGGCCGGGCATCGTTTCGACCGGGCACGCCAGGGCTACCTGAACCTGCTGCCGGTGCAGCACAAGAACAGCCGTGACCCGGGCGACAACCAGGCCATGGTCGAGGCCCGCCGCGACTTTCTCAACGCCGGGCACTACGCCCCGGTGGCCCGGCGCCTGGCGGAGCTGGCGGCAGAACGCGCGCCCCAGCGCTGGGTCGACATCGGCTGTGGCGAGGGTTACTACACCGCGCAACTGGCCCAGGCCCTGCCCGCTGCCGATGGCTACGCCCTGGATATTTCCCGGGAGGCGGTGAAGCGCGCCTGCCGTCGTGCCCCGCAACTGACCTGGATGGTCGCCAGCATGGCGCGCATCCCCCTGGCGGACGCCAGCTGCCAGTTCCTGGCCAGCGTCTTCAGCCCCCTCGACTGGCTGGAGGCCAAGCGCCTGCTCAGCCCCGGCGGCGGCCTGATGAAGGTAGGTCCCACCAGCGGCCACCTGATGGAACTGCGCGAACGCCTGTACGACGAAGTACGCGAATACACCGACGACAAGCACCTGGCCCTGGTGCCCGAAGGCATGGCCCTGGCCCACAGCGAAACCCTGGAGTTCAAGCTGCACCTGGAACGCCCGCAAGACCGCGCCAACCTGCTGGCCATGACGCCCCACGGCTGGCGCGCCAGCGCCGAGCGCCGCGCCGCGGTGATCGAGCAGGCCGAGCCTTTCGAGGTCAGCGTATCGATGCGCTACGATTACTTCGTGCTGCAATAACCCACTAAAACCCAAGGCCCCGAGCCTGTGCTCGCGGCCGAAGAAATCCGCGAATGGATTTTTCAGACCGGCAATGAGGACATCCATGCGCCAGCCCGATATCGAGATTTACCTGAAAGACGCCGACGTCGACTACAAGGCCATCGCCGCCTGGCTTGGCGCCGTGCTTGGCCCGTGCAGCGACTGGGTACAAAAAGGCCAGACCTACAAATGCACCGCAGGCCAGGTGCCCGTGACCTGGCTGCCCAAGGCCGTGGGCAAGTGGAACAGCCTGTACCTGGAAAGCGACCAGACCCCGTGGGATGACGACATCGCCTGCGCCCGCGCCGCCTTTGCCGCGTTGAATGTGGAGGTGCGCTGCGCACCGGGCAGCTGGGTCGAGGAAGAGGGTGAAGAGTCCGCCGATCGCTGGATTCGCATCAGCGCCGACGGTGAAGAAGAGATTACCTGGCGCACTGCCTGAACAGTGCATACCCGTAGGAGCCGGCTTGCCGGCGAAGAGGCCTTCAAGACTTGCGTTCGATAGACGGGCGCC
>NZ_VYKE01000319.1:0-2610 GCF_032424515.1 Pseudomonas sp. JV245A | reverse complement strand
GCGATGCTGATCACCCAGGTGGCGATCCTGTCCCAGCAGTTTCGTCAGGGCCGTGAGCGCAGCCGGGCCTTCGCCGCGTGGGGCGTGGTGTTCGGCATTGGCTTGGGGTTCGGGCCGATCATTGGCGGAGCGATCCTGTCGCTGTCCAGCTGGCCGTGGATTTTCCTGGTGCACGGGCCGCTGGCGCTGCTGACCCTGGGGCTTGCCGTAGCCGGGGTCGAGGAGGCCCGTCAGGCCCGGGCCGGCAAGCTCGATAGTGCCGGCATCGTGCTGCTGTCGCTGGCGGTGTTCGGCCTGACCTTTGTGCTGACCCAGGGCCCGACCCTGAGCCGCTTCAGCGCCCTGGCCGTGGTGCTTGCGACCCTGGGCTGCTTCGCTGCCTTTATCCGTGCCGAGCGCCGCAGCCGGCAACCGATGTTCGAGCTGGGGGTATTCAGGAACCGCCGGTTTTCCGGGGCGTTGCTGGGCTCCATGGGTATGAATTTCAGCTTCTGGCCGTTCATGATCTACCTGCCGATCTACTTCCACGGCGCCCTGGGCTACGACAGCCTGCACAGCGGACTGGCGCTGCTGGCCTATACCTTGCCGACCCTGATCCTGCCGCCCGTGGGTGAACGCCTGGCCCTGCGTTTCGAGGCCGGTTGGGTGATTCCTCTGGGGTTGTCCGGCATCGGCCTGGGCTTTGTGGCGATGTTTGGTGCCAGCCAGTGGGTCGTCAGCAGCGGTGTGCTCATGCTCCCCGGCGCGCTGCTGGCAGGGATCGGTCTGGGCATCTGCAATACGCCGGTGACCAATACCACCACTGGCTCGGTGCCCGTCGATCAGGCCGGCATGGCCTCGGGGATCGACATGAGTGCGCGGATGATTTCCCTGGCGCTGAACATTGCCTTTATGGGCTTGATCCTGGTGGCGGGGGTGGGCGCCTACCTGCGGCGTCACCTGAGTGGGGCGCTGGATGCCGGGCAACTGCGGGGTTGGGTGCAGCAGATTGCCTCTGGCAGCGGCTCTTTGGAAGCTTTGCCGTGGCTGGCGGAAGGTACGCCGCAGGCGGCCCTGGTCCATGGCTTTGGCTGGGTCATGCTGTACGGCGGCTTGAGTGTCTGGGGGCTGGCATTGTTCAGCCTGCTGATATTCGCCCCATGGCAGCAAAAGCCAGTGGAGTCGATCGCGCAGTAGCCGCTGCCGAGCGTTAGCGAGGCTGCGAAAGGGGCCGCAGGACCCTCTGTTGCCGGGATCGCCTATGTCGCTCCAGCCATTCGCGCCTGCGCCAGCGGCTGCAGGGAACGCAAAAAAGGCGCCCGAAGGCGCCAAGGATTCACCCCAACCGAGGGAGCCGGGTGAAGCCGTTCGCAGGAGTGTCGCGGTGGTAAGGCGCGACGTGAACGGAAAAAGGCGAGCGGTGCCCGCCAGCGGCGGGCAGCTTGAGTCATTTGCCCAGCTTGATCCTGGTCCAGCCGCGGTTCATCACGCGCTGGATGGCGATCGGCTGGTCCGGTACTGCGTAGAGGGTGGCCAATACGGCCTGGGGCGGGTAGGACGCCGGGTCGTTGCGGATCGCTTCGTCCACCAGCGGCGTGGCCGCCGCGTTGGCGTTGCTGTAGCCCAGGCTGTTGGTGACCTCGGCGATGATGTCCGCGCGCATCAGGAAATTCATGAACAGGTAGGCGTTGTCGACGTTGGTGGCGTCCTTGGGGATGGCCATCATGTCGTAGAAGCTGCCGGCGCCTTCCTTGGGAATGCTGAACGCGACCTTCTCCTTGTTGCCGGCCTCTTCGGCGCGGGAACGGGCCTGCAGCACGTCGCCGGAATAACCCACGGCCACGCAGATGTTGCCGTTGGCCAGGTCCGAGATGTACTTGGAGGAGTGGAAGTAGGTCACCGAAGGACGGATCTTCATGAACAGGGCTTCGGCTTCGAGGATCTGCGCCTTGTCCTTGCTGGTCACCGGGTAGCCCAGGTAGTGCAGGGCGGCGGGGAGCATCTCGGTGGGCGAGTCGAGGAAGCTGATGCCGCAGGCCTTGAGCTTCTCGGCGTTCTCCGGCTTGAACAGCAGGTCCCAGGAGTTGGTCGGGGCGTCGGCGCCCAGGGCCGCCTTGACCTTGTCCGGGTTGTAGCCAATGCCGATCGACCCCCACATGTAGGGAAAGGCATGGGCGTTGTCCGGGTCGCTGGCGGAGGCGTTTTTCAGCAGCACCGGGTTGAGGTTCTTCCAGTTGGGCAAGCGGGACTTGTCCAGTTCCTGGTAGACCCCGGCCTTGATCTGCTTGGCCAGGAAGCTGTTGGACGGCACCACGATGTCGTAGCCGGACTTGCCGGTGAGCAGGCGCGCTTCCAGGGTTTCGTTGCTGTCGAAGACGTCGTAGGTGACGTGGATGCCAGTCTCGGCCTCGAACTTCTTCAGGGTGTCCGGGGCGATGTAGTCCGACCAGTTGTAGACGCGCAGCACTTTGTCGTTGGCTTGAGCGCCGGTAACCATTGCGCCCATCAAGGACAGTGAGAGCAGAGTCCTGCCAAGCATTTTCATCACTACAACTCCATTTCTTATTGTGCAGATTGCTGCGTGTGCAACTCGAGGGTTCGGGGTGGGCCTTTTTCGCCAGCAAGCTGGCT
>NZ_VYKE01000032.1:0-52156 GCF_032424515.1 Pseudomonas sp. JV245A | reverse complement strand
GCCGGCCTGTGGAAAAGCCTGCAGGGCCAGCACCCGGACGGTGGAAAAGTCCGCCCGCGAGCCTGCCAGGGCGTCGGCGTGGGCCGGGGTCCACTGGCGTTGCCAGATATAGAGCTGCTGATCCAGGGGCGGCCCCTCTTCATGACGACAGGCATTGAGCAGCAGCCCGCAGACCAGCACGGCGCAAAGACGGAGCAAAAACCGGGGGAGCATGAATCGTTGATTCCCTTTAACGCAAAAGCCCCGGAATACCGGGCGCCATACACCTGATCGACATCGCCTGTAGCCGCTGCCGGGCCCGCGAGGCAGCGAAAAGAACCGCAGGGCCTTCCCCCCTCACTTACAACCCGCAGCTACTGCGACAAAGCAGCCGCCAGCCTACGCAGCAGCGCGGTTGGCAGCAATCGCCGCAAGGAGTTTTTCCCGCTTCTACAGGTCCAGCACCAACGCTGGCACCAGGTTATCCACAGCCGCCGGCACCGCGCAGCAGATCAGTACCTGCCCCGGATCCGGTAACTGTGCAGGCACCTGTGGATAATTCACCTGGCCGCTGATCAACCGAGTCTGGCAAGTGCCGCAGGAGCCGCCACGGCAACTGAATGGCGGATGCAGGCCGGCACTCTCCGCCAGTTGCAGCAGGCTGCCGCTGGCCGGCTCCCAGGACAGCTCCCGGCCGGCCTGCTGGAACCGCACCGCCACGGCCAGGGTGGCGGCAGGCGGTTGGGCAAAGGGCACGGCCTCGGGGTCCGGCCGGCGGCGCAGGGTCGAAGGGCCGAAGGTTTCGGCATGGATCTGCCGGTCGTCGATATCCAGGTCCCGCAGGCTGTCGTACAGGCCCTGGGTAAAGGCCCCGGGGCCGCAGAGCACGAAGTCTGCGCGGTCAAGATCCAGGTCCGGTTGCGCCAGCAGCAGTTGCACATCGATGCGCCCGCAATGATCGAAGCCAGCACCCGGCCGGGCCCCGGCTTCCGGCTGGCTGAGCAGGCGCAGCAGCCGCACTGAATCCCCAGCCTGCGCCAGCAGGGTTTGCAGCTCCTTGGCAAAGGGTTGCTCGGCAAGCGTGCGCGAACCCTGGATCAACCAGGTGGGCCGGGTATGCCGGGTGCGCAGGCCCTGGTACAGCACCTCCCGCAGCATCGACAGCAACGGTGTGATGCCGACCCCGGCCGCCAGCAGCACCAGTGGCTGTGACGACAGCGCATCGGCAGTGAAACGCCCCTGTGGAGCGCGGGCCTGCAGCAAGTCGCCGACCTTGAGTGCCTGATGCAGGTGGCGGGAAACCTGGCCCTCGCGCTTGATGCTGATACGCAGAAAATCATCGGAAGGCGCGCTGGACAGGCTGTAGGTGCGAATCAGCGGCTGGCCGTCGAGCACGACCTGCACGGGCAGGTGCTGGCCGGGCACAAAGCTCGGGGCGCCGGCTGCATCCGCCGGCTCCAGGTAGAAGGAGCGAATGCTGCTGCTTTCGTCCTCGATCCGGGTCACCCGCAATGGCCGCCACTGCTGGCCCAGGGCCGTGGCGCGCAGCCGAGCCTCGGCTTGCGGCCAACTGCCGGTCAGCAGGCTGTTGGGGGAAAAACCCTGCAACTGCCAACGCAGGGACAGCGCCGCCGGGCGCCGTACCAGCCGCTCCACGGTAAAGCGCCACAACCGCTCGGCGCCCTGGAAGGCCTTGACCAGCGGCCCGTCGTGGATGATTTCGGTGCGGCCGCTGAGCTGCAGCAACTCACCGCTGTGAAAGTCGATGAACAACAAGCCGGCCCGGGGGTTGAGCAGCAGGTTGCCCAGGGTGTTGAAGTGCAGGTTGCCGGCAAAATCCGGGATGGTCAGGCAATTGCCCTCGACCCGGACGAACCCGGCCTGGCCGCCACGGTGGGACACATCCACCGAGCGCTGGCCGTCCAGGTCGACGTAGCTGGCGACAAAGAAGGTGTCGGCGCCACCGATCAGGGCCCGAGCCTCAGCATCCAGGCCGTCGCGATACTTTGCCGGCCGGCTGGCGGGGTCGCTCAAGGGCACCTGCTGCAGCTCGCGCTGCTGGATGTATTGCGGGCAATTGCCGAACGCCTGTTGCACCCTCACGCTGAAGCCGTGACGGTCCACAGCACTGACCCGGCCATTGAGGCGGTTGCGCCGCCGGGTGTGCAGTTCAATGCCCAGCAAGCCCAGGGCCGCACCTTCCTGCAACTGCACGGGGTCGTCGGCGGCAGGCAGGCTGCCCAGGCGCAGCCGGGTCGCCTCGGGGGCCTGGGCGAAACCGGGCGGGCCTTCGAGAATGCTCGCCCAGGGGTTGCCCTGGGCATCCACCGCACCCACCAGGATGAACGGCAGCTGCCCGTAGAACTGCCGGTGCTGATCCGGCATCGCCTGGCGGATCACCTTGGTGCCAAAGGCCTCCATGCGCTCGGCCACTCCGGCCCGGGCCTGCAACTGCCGCTCGCCGGCATGCCAGGGAGAACTGTTGCTCATGGTGCTGCCTCCGCAGGTGCGCCTCAGGCGCTTTTGAGCCCCGCCGCCGTGGACGGCATGGGCACGAAGCCCGGCAAGGCCTCAATCCGCGCCAGCCAGGCCCGCACATTGGGATAATCGGCCAGGGACACGTTGCCCTCCGGCGCGTGGGCGATATAGCTGTAGCCGGCGACGTCGGCGATGGTCGCCTGTTCACCCACCAGGAACGGCCGGCTCGCCAGTTCCTGGTCCATGACCTTGAGCAGGCCGTGGGCGCGGGCAATGACCTCTTCGGCATTGAAGGTGGCGCCGAACACCGTGATCAGTCGCGCCGCCGCCGGACCGAATGCGATCGGCCCCGCCGCCACCGACAACCAGCGCTGTACCTGCGCCGCGCCCACCGGGTCGGTAGGCAACCAGCGCCCGCGGCCATAGCGTTGCGCCAGGTACACCAGGATCGCGTTGGAGTCCGCCAGCACCGTGCCCTGGTCATCGATCACCGGTACTTGGCCAAAGGCGTTGAGGGCCAGGAACTCGGGCTGCTTGTGGGCACCCTGGGCCAGGTCGACAAAGATGGTTTCGGTAGGCAGGTCCAGCAGCGACAGCATCAGCTCGACGCGGTGAGCGTGGCCGGACCGGGGAAAGTTGTAGAACTTGATGGGAAGCAGGGACATGCTCGACTCCGCAGGCTGGGACGCGGTCGAAGGGCCGCGCTGGCAGGGCCATCTTGGTCCATGACGCAAAACAACAGAATCACCAGAAATCGCAATCCGGCATTTCAGCCAGCGCAATAAAG
This sequence comes from Pseudomonas sp. JV245A, assembly GCF_032424515.1. Taxonomy (NCBI): domain Bacteria; kingdom Pseudomonadati; phylum Pseudomonadota; class Gammaproteobacteria; order Pseudomonadales; family Pseudomonadaceae; genus Pseudomonas; species Pseudomonas sp. JV245A. The sequence continues at coordinate 48,912 of NZ_VYKE01000032.1, read as the reverse complement.
CTGATCAAGTATTGAGCGATGGATGCTCGCGCAGGGCCTGCACGGCGAAATCGACAAAGCTGCGTACCCGCGCCGGCGCCTTGCGACCGCCCTGGTACACCACGTGGATCGGCAAGGGCGGCAGCTCGAAATCCGCCAGCACGATCTGCAGCTGGCCGGCAGCGACCTGATCGGCCACCTGATAGGACAGCACCCGGGTCAGGCCCAGCCCCAGGCAGGCGGCACTGATGGCGGCCTGGTTGGCGCTCACCAGCAGCCGCGGTTCCGGGCGCAGGCTCAGAGCGCGCCCGGCGTCGTTGAATTGCCAGTGGCGCGCCTGGCCGGTGGAGGATGGCGCAATCAGCGGAGCCTGGCGCAGGTCATCGGGGTGCTGGGGGCAACCATGGGTCGCCAGGAATCCGGGGGCTGCACAGACCACCCGGCGCACCTGGCCTACTCGGATGCTGTGCTGGCCGCTGTCCGGCAATTCGCCGATGCGCACCGCCACATCGATGCCTTCATCCACCATGTTCGCCACTCGGTCCACCAGCAAGGCGTTGATGCTGACCTGTGGATAACGCTGCAGGTAGCGCACCAGCAGCGGGGTGACGAACAGATCGCCGAACAGCACCGGCGCAGTCAGGCTCAGTTGCCCCCGTGGCTGGGCGTGGATGCCGGCGGCCGAGGCCTCGGCATCCTGGACCTCGGCGAGAATGCGTCGGCAGTCCTCCAGATAACGTTGCCCGGCTTCGCTCAGGTGCACCTTGCGGGTGGTGCGTACCAGCAACTGGGTGCCGATGCGCTGTTCGAGGGCTGCCACGGCCCGGGTGACGCTGGCCGCCGACAGGTTAAGGCGCCGCGCAGCCGCGGCGAACCCCTGCTCCTGGGCCACACAGACGAACACCTGCATTTCCTGAAACCTGTCCATGTCTTATCTCACCTGGCAGCGCCCGCCCGACAGGCGCCCCGCACGCGCAGCATAATCCACGGCCACGACGTCAGGGAGCGCACCAGGTCTGCACCTCGTGCTTGTCGAATCCGGGGCAACGGTTGGTTTTGGCAATCAACCGGTAAGGTTGGTCTTGGGCGTAGGAAAAATAGAAGTAGTACTGCTGATCTTCACCGTATAGCCAATAGGAAGAGGAACCCTGGTTGATCAGGGTCGGTTCAAAGGTCCAGATGGACGATTCAGCAGGAATGAAATTGGTTCGGTCCATCAGCAGCAAGAGGCTGTTGGAGAGCACTGGGGTCAGGACTCCCAGGCCCAGGACAGCCACCATCAGAACGATCATCCATCCATGAATCAGGCGAAGTGTCATTGGTTTTCCATTAGCGCGCTAAAAAATTCCGGCCTGTGCACAAGTCGGGATTCGCCGGGGCGTCCACTGGCACTCGCAGTGGATTCGCAGAACCAAAACTGTCGCACAAAAATAACGCTCTGATTTCAATTGTTTTTCGAAGATCCAACGCGGACAGGCGAGCAAGGACAAGGGTGCACCCCAGCCGTTTGGTTCCTTCCCGCCGGCGGCGTGAAGCGCGAGTGGTCCCCTGTGACGACAGACTGCCTTCCAGCTCTTGCCGCGCCCCCGGTTACTCTTTGATAATCCGCCGCTCGGGCCACCCACTGGCCCCAGGGAAGATGCGTATCGCATCGCAGGCGGAGTCTCAGCATGGATGTACAGGCCGCAGCGCGGTTGGGCGACGACATCGCCCATGGATTCGGAGTTGCTGCCATGCTCGCCGGCGCGGTCGCAGGCGCTCTCATTGGCGCGGCCATCATTGCGGCGACCGCGGCAACAGGCGGCCTGGCGGTGGTGATCCTGGCGGGTTCGGTCGCCGCCGGTGGCCTGTCGATGTTCCAGCTGGTGAAGGGGCTGTCGACCATCTTCGATCTGCCCGAGCCAACCACCGGTGAACTCATAAGGGGCAGTCCCAACGTATTCGTCAACTTGCGCAATGCCATGCGTGCCGGCGAGGACGTGTCCAGTTCCTGTACCGGCTTTCCCGTGGCGCATCCCCCCTGGCCCTTCCCGGTCACCATCGCCGAAGGCAGCGCTACCGTGTACATCAACGGCAAGCCGGCGGCGCGACTGAGCAGCAAGATGACCTGCGGCGCGCATATCAAGTCCGGTAGCCCGAACACCTTCATCGGCGGTCCGACGCTGCAGGTGGAATTCGTGCTGGATATCGAGGGCTGGCTGCATACCGGCCTGGAGGCGCTGGGCCTGGTCGCCGCCGCCGGCGCGCTGGTGCTGGCCGCCATGGCCGGCCTCGCGGCCCTGCTGACCACCGTGGCGGTGGGGGCCGCGATCTATGGCGGCATGGAGTTGCTGGGCCAGCTCGGCGACCGGCTCGGCCCGGGCTACCGTGACCTGCTGCAAGGTATCGCCGGCCTGGCGCTGCTCGGCGCCGGGCCGAAAATGGCCAAGTTGAGCGCCGAACGCAATGCCGCGCGACTGGCCAACCAGTCGCAGGTGCTCGAGGTGCGCACGGCCGCCCAGGTCAACGAGGCGATGGTCGCCGAGGGCAACTTGCCGGCTTGGCTGGAAGGCACCCAGGTCAAGACCGAAATAGTGCCACCGGGAAGGCAATACCAGATGGTCGTCGCCAAGGGCCAGGCCGAAGCCATCATGCAGGGCAAGCCAGCCTTCGGAGGTTTCGCCGCCCCCGAGCCGATTCCCAGCCAGGCCTATGCTCGGGATAAACTGGTGATCCTCGATCGATTCAAGACAGACGTATCCCATGTGATCACCGTCGAAACCACCGCACCGCAAAAGATTCACAGTGGTATCACCGGCCCGCTGGAGAACTACAAGGGCGGCGTGCAGCAGGTGGAGTTCGTCGGTGACAGGAATCTGAAAATTGTCGGCACGCCTGGTGTGCTGCCTGTGGAGTGAAAGTTGTGATTAGTGATTTCGAGCGGATCCGCGAAGACGGCAAGGTCATCGACGAAAACATGACGGTGGACCAGATGATCGCCCTGGGGTGGTCTCCTTGCCGGGTCGTCGAGGCTCGCTGGCGCTGGCAGGAACAGCTCCTGAGCGTGGTCAACAGCCGCGGCCTGCTGGCGATCGTGGTGCCGGATCGGCAACACCTGGCCATCCTGTGGAACGATGACGATACGGGCGTGGCCGCAACCCTCTACGTGGTCTCCGGCGACCGCCAGCAACAGATCAGGATTGCCGACAAGTTACTGATCAATGGCCAGCTCGAAGCAGGTATCTACAGCTGGTTCGAGCAGTTCCCGCAGGTTTCGCCCAGCATCTTTACCTGCATGTTCAGCCGTCAGCGTGACCAGGCAATGTTCAGGGTGGATATCGACGCGTCGACTGGCGACATTGTTTCGATACAGCATTCGCGCTGAGCGCTGTTCAGCACCGCCACGCCTGAGCGACGAGCGCTGCAGGCAGGCAAAGGGAAATAACAAAGAGGGGAGCTTGGCTGGGCTCCCCTCTTGCTGTGTCAGCTTCGATGATCCAGGACCATCACTTGAGTGATAGTGAAGATTAAAGACTGTCTCGCCAGCCCAAGGAAATATCGCCCCGAATGCTGTCGCGGAATTGTTTCCTACTGATGCTGGCAGCGGCATGGCGCTGAGATGGGCTTGCCATTTTGGCAACCCATCACAGTAGAGAGAGGCCTGATATGCCCACTTTGAATCCTGCAATCACACTGGTCGGCAACCTTGACCAATTCAACCATGATGGTTTCGAGATCGAAGCCATGAACTTCCTCTTCGATCGCCTTGATCGTGGCAACCTGACGGTGGATGGCGAGCCCCTGTACATTGGCAATCAAGCTGTCCATCACTACACCTGGCGCGACAAACAACGTAACCGCACCTGCTCAATGTTCTACACGTATGGCAATACCCCGAGCAGTCATCTTTCGGTTTATGGCCTGGGCAAACACGTTGGTGACAGCGACAAGGAATACGCGCTCTACACCTGGATCGACAAGAAAGAACAGCTGTACACCCTGGCCCCAACCCGCAGCGATTCACGCTTTCGCTCGCTGCTAGCGCCCAACTGAGTCGGCGCCATGTGAAGCAGCCCCCTGCAACAAGGCGCTCATCTGGAGCGCCTTGTTGCAAGAGCGAGCACCTGGGCGGTCACTGTGGATAACTCACTCCACGGTCACCGACTTGGCGAGGTTGCGCGGCTGGTCGACGTCGGTGCCCTTGAGCACGGCCACGTAGTAGGACAGCAGCTGCAGCGGGATGGTGTAGAGGATCGGCGAGAGGATGTCGTGGATGTGCGGCATCTGGATCACGTGGGTACCTTCGCCATTGGTCATGCCGGCCTGCTCGTCGGCGAACACGATCAGTTCGCCGCCACGGGCGCGCACTTCCTGCAGGTTGGACTTGAGCTTTTCCAGCAGCTCGTTGTTCGGTGCCACGGTAACCACCGGCATGTCGTTATCCACAAGCGCCAGGGGGCCGTGCTTGAGCTCGCCGGCCGGATAGGCTTCGGCGTGGATGTAGGAAATCTCCTTGAGCTTGAGCGAGCCTTCCATCGCCACCGGGTACTGGGCACCACGGCCGAGGAACAGGGTGTGGTGCTTGTCGGCAAACAGCTCGGCCGTTTTTTCCACCACGCCATCCATGGCCAGGGCTTCGCCCAGGCGGATCGGCAGGCGACGCAGCTCTTCCACCAGCTCGGCTTCCACGCCGGCGGCCAGGGTGCCACGTACCTGGCCCAGGGACAGGGTCAGCAGCAGCAGGCCCACCAGTTGGGTGGTGAAGGCCTTGGTCGAGGCCACGCCGATCTCGCGACCGGCCTGGGTCAGCAGGGTCAGGTCCGATTCACGCACCAGGGAGCTGATGCCGACGTTGCAGATCGCCAGGCTGGCGAGGAAGCCCAGCTCCTTGGCATTGCGCAGAGCGGCCAAAGTGTCGGCGGTTTCGCCGGACTGGGAGATGGTCACGAACAGGGTGTCGGGCTGCACCACCACCTTGCGGTAGCGGAACTCGCTGGCCACTTCCACCTGGCAGGGGATGCCGGCCAGTTCTTCCAGCCAGTAACGGGCGACCATGCCGGCGTGGTAGCTGGTGCCGCAGGCGACGATCTGCACATTGCGCACCTTGGCGAACAGCTCGGCGGCTTGCGGACCGAAGGCCTGGACCAGTACCTGGTTGGCACTCAGACGGCCTTCCAGGGTGCGCTGCACCACGGATGGCTGCTCGTGGATTTCCTTGAGCATGAAGTGGCGGAACTCGCCCTTCTCTGCCGCTTCGGCGCCGTCGCGGTACTGCACCGCTTCGCGTTCCACGGCCTTGCCGTTGATGTCCCAGATCTGCACGCTGTCGCGGCGGATTTCGGCGATATCACCTTCTTCCAGGTACATGAAGCGGTCGGTGACCTGGCGCAGGGCCAACTGGTCGGAGGCGAGGAAGTTTTCCCCCAGGCCCAGGCCGATCACCAGCGGGCTGCCGCTGCGGGCCGCAACCAGGCGGTCCGGCTGGCTGGCGCTGATCACGGCCAGGCCGTAGGCACCATGCAGCTCCTTGACGGTGGCCTTGAGGGCCTTGGTGAGGTCTCCCAGGTCCTTGAGCTTGTGGTTCAGCAAGTGGGCGATGACTTCGGTGTCGGTGTCCGAAGTGAACTCGTAACCCAGGGCGCCGAGCTGCGCGCGCAAGGCTTCGTGGTTCTCGATGATGCCGTTGTGCACGATCGCCAGGTCGCCGGAGAAATGCGGGTGGGCATTACGTTCGCATGGCGCACCGTGGGTGGCCCAGCGGGTGTGGGCGATGCCCAGGCGGCCGACCAGCGGCTCACTGGCCAGGGCCTGCTCCAGTTCGCTGACCTTGCCCGGGCGCCGCATGCGCTCCAGCTTGCCGGCATTGGTATAGACCGCCACACCGGCGCTGTCGTAGCCGCGGTATTCGAGGCGCTTGAGGCCTTCCAGCAAAATGGCGGTGATATTGCGTTCAGCAACGGCGCCAACAATTCCACACATGGTTTCTCTCCTAGCTGACAGCCGCGCAAATCAGAGTTATGCCGCGGGCCTGGATCTGGTCGCGGACCTCTAAGGGCAGGCGATCATCGGTAATAAGGGTATGGACGCTGCTCCACGGCAGCTCCAGGTTGGGAATCTTGCGGCCGATCTTGTCGGATTCGACCATCACCACCACTTCACGGGCCACTTCGGCCATGACCCGGCTCAAACCCAGCAGTTCGTTGAAGGTGGTAGTGCCACGGGCCAGATCGATGCCATCGGCACCGATAAACAGCTGGTCGAAGTCGTATGAGCGTAGAACCTGCTCGGCCACCTGGCCCTGGAAGGACTCGGAATGCGGGTCCCAGGTGCCACCAGTCATCAACAGCACCGGCTCGTGCTCCAGCTCGCTCAGGGCGTTGGCCACATTCAGCGAGTTGGTCATGACCACCAGGCCAGGCTGCAGGCCCAGCTCGGGGATCATCGCGGCGGTGGTGCTGCCACTGTCGATGATGATCCGGGCATGCTCACGGATACGCTGCACCGCAGCGCGGGCAATGGCCTGCTTGTAGAGGGATACGGGCTGGCCAATATCGCTGACCAGTTCCTGGGGCATGGTGATCGCTCCACCGTAGCGGCGCAGCAGCAAGCCATTGCTCTCCAGGGCGGCCAGGTCCTTTCGAATCGTAACTTCAGAGGTTTCGAAACGCTTGGCCAACTCGTCGACACTCACTTCGCCCTGTTCATTGAGCAAGGCGAGGATGTTGTGGCGACGTTGAGGTGTGTTGCGTTTTGACATGATGGCTTTAAGTTTCGATTCGAAAGATAACGGAAGCAATAAAAACCCAAGATCGAAACTTCGTCAAGCGCACAGGTGAAAAAAATCGCCGGCAAGCCGGCTCCTACAGATGGGTGTAAGAGCCAGCTTGCCGGCGAACAGGGTTCCGCGGTTGTGGATAACCTCAGTCCTTCTTGATCTTCTCCGGCCGTTTCCAGCCGTCGATGTTCTTCTGCCGGGCGCGGCCGACCGCCAGTTGAGCCGGGGCCACATCCTGGGTGATGGTGGAACCGGCAGCCGTGGTGGCGCCGGAGGAGATATCCACAGGTGCTACCAACGAGTTGTTGGAGCCGATGAACACGTCTTCGCCCATGATCGTCTTGTGCTTGTTCACCCCATCGTAGTTGCAGGTGATGGTGCCGGCGCCAATGTTGGTGCGCGCACCGATCACCGCGTCGCCCAGGTAGGTCAGGTGGCCGGCCTTGGCACCCTGGCCCAGGTGGGCATTCTTCAGTTCGACGAAGTTACCCACATGAGCCCTGGCTTCCAGCACGGTACCGGGACGCAGCCGGGCGAACGGACCGGCATCGCTGCCCTCGCCCATCACCGCGCCATCGAGGTGGCTGTTGGCCTTGATCACCGCGCCCTTGCGCAGGGTGCTGTCCTTGATCACGCAGTTGGGACCGATTACCACGTCGTCCTCGATCACTACCCGGCCTTCGAGAATCACGTTGATGTCGATCAGCACGTCGCGGCCCACCGTGACTTCGCCGCGTACGTCGAAGCGTGCCGGGTCGCGCAAGGTCACGCCCTGGGCCATCAACCGGCGGCCGGCCCGCAGCTGGTAGTGCCGCTCCAGCTCGGCCAGTTGCTTGCGGTCGTTGGCGCCCTGCACTTCCATGGCGTCGTGGGGCTGCTCGGTGGCGACGATCAGGCCGTCGCTGACCGCCATGGCGATCACGTCGGTGAGGTAGTACTCGCCCTGGGCGTTGTTGTTGGACAGCCGGCCGGTCCAGTCGCCCAGGCGCTTGCCGGGCACTGCGAGAATGCCGGTGTTGCCTTCGGTGATGGCGCGAGTGGCTTCGTCAGCATCCTTCTGCTCGACGATGGCGACGACTTTGCCGTCGGCATCACGAACGATGCGCCCGTAGCCGGTAGGGTCGTCCAGCTCGACGGTAAGCAGGCCCAGTTGCTCCGGCCCCACCTGCTTGAGCAGGCGCTGCAGGGTCTCGACTTCGATCAGCGGCACGTCGCCGTAGAGGATCAGCACCGTGTCAGCAGTGATAAAAGGCACGGCCTGGGCCACCGCATGGCCGGTACCCAGTTGCTTGTCCTGCAGCACGAAATTCAGGTCGTCGGCGTCCAGCCGCTCGCGCACCGCATCGGCACCGTGGCCGATCACCACATGGATACGCTGTGGGTCGAGTTGCCGGGCGCTGTGGATAACATGCCCGAGCATGGAGTTGCCGGCGACCGGGTGAAGAACCTTGGGCAGCGCCGAACGCATGCGGGTGCCCTGGCCTGCGGCGAGGATAACGATTTCGAGAGACATGACTGGCTACCAATCCTGGAAGGTCAGACTGCGACCAAGAGGGGGGGTGAATGGCGGAAAATAAAAAGGGTAGCCGAGGCTACCCTTTTTAATCAATCACACAGAAAGCCTGCGACTTAGCCGCCGAACTTCTTGCGGATCTGCTGGACGGTACGCAGCTGAGCTGCGGCCTCGGCCAGACGTGCAGCAGCAGAACCGTAGTCGAAATCTGCGCCTTTTTCATTCAGGGCCTTCTCAGCAGCCTTGACGGCTTCCTGAGCGGAGGCTTCGTCCAGGTCGGCAGCACGTTGCACGGTGTCGGCAAGAACCTTGACCATGTTCGGCTGAACCTCGAGGAAACCACCGGAGATGTAGAACACCTCGGCTTCCCCGCCCTGCTTGATCAAGCGGATCGGACCTGGCTTCAGGTTGGTGATCAGCGGTGCGTGACCCAGAGCGATACCAAGATCACCCAGTTCACCGTGCGCAACCACCATCTCCACCAGACCGGAGAAGATTTCCCCTTCCGCGCTGACGATATCGCAATGGACTGTCATAGCCATCTGCTTGCCTCAACCTAAATTAGCGCCCGTTGCCGGGCGCCGGGATTACAGTTTCTTGGCTTTCTCGATCGCTTCGTCGATGCCGCCGACCATGTAGAACGCTTGTTCTGGCAGGTGGTCGTAGTCACCGTTGAGGATGCCTTTGAAGCCAGCGATGGTGTCTTTCAGGGAAACGTATTTGCCTGGAGAACCAGTGAAGACTTCAGCCACGAAGAACGGCTGCGACAAGAAGCGCTGGATCTTACGAGCGCGGGATACCAACTGCTTGTCGGTTTCCGACAGCTCGTCCATACCCAGGATCGCAATGATGTCCTTCAGCTCTTTGTAACGCTGCAGTACGTACTGAACGCCGCGAGCGGTTTCGTAGTGCTCGTTGCCGATCACGTTCGGGTCCAGCTGACGGGAGGTCGAGTCCAGTGGGTCTACCGCTGGGTAGATACCCAGGGAAGCGATGTCACGGGACAGAACGACGGTGGCGTCCAAGTGGGCGAAGGTGGTCGCTGGCGACGGGTCGGTCAAGTCGTCCGCAGGTACGTATACCGCTTGGATCGAGGTGATCGAGCCTTGCTTGGTCGAAGTGATACGTTCTTGCAGAACGCCCATCTCTTCAGCCAGGGTCGGCTGGTAGCCTACTGCGGAAGGCATACGGCCCAGCAGTGCGGATACTTCGGTACCGGCCAGGGTGTAACGGTAGATGTTGTCGACGAACAGCAGAACGTCGTTACCTTCGTCACGGAACTTCTCGGCCATGGTCAGGCCGGTCAGGGCTACGCGCAGACGGTTTCCCGGCGGCTCGTTCATCTGGCCGTAGACCAGTGCCACTTTGTCCAGAACGTTGGAGTCCTTCATCTCGTGGTAGAAGTCGTTACCCTCACGAGTACGCTCACCCACACCGGCGAACACGGAATAACCGCTGTGCTCGATGGCGATGTTACGGATCAGTTCCATCATGTTTACGGTCTTGCCTACACCGGCACCACCGAACAGACCGACTTTACCGCCCTTGGCGAACGGGCAAACCAGGTCAATTACCTTGATCCCGGTTTCCAGCAGGTCGTTGCCACCTGCCTGTTCTGCGAAGGAAGGTGCTGGACGGTGGATGCCCCAACGCTCTTCTTCACCGATAGGACCGGCTTCGTCGATTGGGTTGCCCAGTACGTCCATGATCCGGCCCAGGGTCGCTTTACCGACCGGTACGGAGATGGCTGCGCCAGTGTTGTTGACGTCCAGACCGCGCTTCAAGCCTTCGGTGGAGCCCATCGCAATGGTACGCACCACGCCGTCGCCCAGCTGCTGCTGAACTTCCAGAGTGGTTTCGGCGCCTTGAACCTTCAAGGCGTCGTAGATGCTCGGTACGCTGTCGCGTGGAAATTCCACGTCGATAACGGCGCCGATGATTTGAACGATACGTCCGCTACTCATAGCTGGATCCTCTGAATATTTGAACCGTTAAACCGCGGCAGCGCCGCCGACGATTTCCGAGATCTCTTGGGTGATCGCAGCCTGACGCGCCTTGTTGTAGATCAGCTGCAAATCGCTGATCAAATCACCGGCGTTGTCGGTAGCGTTCTTCATTGCGATCATCCGCGCCGCTTGTTCAGCTGCGTTGTTCTCGACCACCGCCTGGTAGACCTGCGACTCCACGTAACGGACCATCAAGCCGTCCAGCAGCTCCTTAGCATCCGGTTCGTATAGGTAGTCCCAGTGGTGCTTGAGTTCTTGATCCGGGGTTGCCTCCAGTGGAATCAACTGCTCCACGGTCGGCTGCTGGGTCATGGTGTTGATGAACTTGTTGGATACCACGGACAGGCGGTCAATCCGGCCTTCCAGGTACGCATCCAGCATCACCTTGACGCTGCCGATCAGATCATTGATCGACGGCTCTTCACCCAGATGGCTGATAGCTGCAACGACGTTACCGCCGAAGTTGCGGAAGAAGGCCGCACCCTTGCTACCGACCACACACAGATCGATCTCGACGCCTTGTTCGCGGTTTACCGCCATGTCCTTGACCAGGGCCTTGAACAGGTTGGTGTTCAAGCCACCACACAGACCACGGTCACTGCTCACCACAACGTAACCGACGCGCTTGATAGCACGGTCGATCATGAATGGGTGACGATATTCCGGGTTGGCGTTGGCCAGATGACCAATAACCTGGCGGATGCGCTCCGCATAAGGACGGCTAGCAGCCATGCGCATTTGTGCCTTGCGCATTTTGCTGACCGCCACTTTTTCCATGGCGCTGGTAATTTTTTGCGTGCTTTTGATGCTCGCAATCTTACTGCGAATCTCTTTTGCGCCTGCCATGTAACACCTATCAGGTTAGCAAGCGGGAGCCTTGCGGCTCCCGCTGCGGCTTACCAGGTTTGGGTGGCTTTGAACTTCTCGATACCGGCTTTCAGGCCAGCGTCGATTTCGTCATTGAAGTCACCCTTCACGTTGATCTTCGCCATCAGGTCGGCGTGATCGCGGTTGAAGTAAGCAATCATGGCCTGTTCGAAGCTACCAACTTTGGCAATCTCGACGTCCGTCAGGAAGCCACGTTCAGCGGCATACAGGGACAAGGACATGTCGGCGATGGACATCGGCGCATATTGCTTCTGCTTCATCAGCTCGGTAACGCGCTGACCATGCTCAAGTTGCTTACGGGTCGCTTCGTCCAGGTCAGAAGCGAACTGGGCGAATGCCGCCAGTTCACGGTACTGAGCCAGAGCGGTACGGATACCACCGGACAGCTTCTTGATGATCTTGGTCTGAGCGGCACCACCCACACGGGATACCGAAACACCGGCGTTCACAGCAGGACGGATCCCGGAGTTGAACATGGCCGATTCCAGGAAGATCTGACCGTCGGTGATGGAGATCACGTTGGTCGGAACGAACGCGGAAACGTCGCCAGCCTGGGTTTCGATGATCGGCAGAGCGGTCAGGGAACCGGTCTTGCCAGTCACTGCACCGTTGGTGAACTTCTCTACGTACTCTTCGGAAACGCGGGATGCGCGCTCCAGCAGACGGGAGTGGAGATAGAACACGTCACCTGGGTAGGCTTCACGGCCTGGTGGACGGCGCAGCAGCAGGGAAATCTGGCGGTAGGCCACTGCTTGCTTGGACAGATCGTCATAAACGATCAGCGCGTCTTCACCGCGGTCACGGAAGTATTCGCCCATGGTGCAACCGGAGTACGGAGCCAGGAACTGCAGTGCTGCAGATTCCGAAGCGCTCGCTGCAACGATGATGGTGTTAGCCAGTGCACCGTTTTCTTCGAGCTTGCGAACCACGTTGGCGATGGTCGATTGCTTCTGACCGATAGCCACGTAGACGCAGAAAATGCCGCTGTCTTTCTGGTTGATGATCGCGTCGATCGCCAGAGCGGTCTTACCGATCTGACGGTCACCGATGATCAGCTCACGCTGGCCACGGCCGACTGGGATCATGGCATCGACAGCCTTGTAGCCAGTCTGTACAGGCTGGTCTACCGACTTACGCCAGATCACGCCTGGAGCAACTTTCTCGACCGCGTCGGTCTCGGTGTTGTTCAGCGGACCTTTGCCGTCAACTGGGTTACCCAGTGCGTCGACTACGCGACCCAGCAGTTCCTTACCAACCGGAACCTCCAGGATGCGGCCAGTGCACTTGGCGCTCATGCCTTCAGCCAGACTGGTGTACGCGCCCAATACAACGGCACCTACGGAGTCTTGCTCCAGGTTGAGGGCCATACCGTAGACGCCGCCCGGAAACTCGATCATCTCGCCGTACATAACGTCGGCCAGACCGTGAATCCGCACGATGCCGTCAGATACGCTGACGACAGTGCCTTCGTTACGGGCTTGGGAGGTCACATCGAGCTTTTCGATGCGGCCCTTGATAATTTCACTTATTTCGGAAGGATTGAGTTGCTGCATTGCTCTGCTGCCCCTTCAAACTCAAGATTTCAATGCTTCGGCAAGGTTCGCGAGTTTGCCGCGAATCGAGCCATCGATAACCAGGTCGCCGGCGCGGATTACGACGCCACCAATAAGGCTGGCATCCTCCGCAGCGTGCAGTCGCACTTCCCGGCCGAGCCGTGCACTGAGAACCTTGGCGAGTTTGTCTTGCTGTTCTTGGTTCAATGCGAACGCACTGGTCACATCCACATCCACCGATTTCTCTTGCTCGGCCTTGTACAGGTCGAACAGAGCGGAGATCTCCGGCAACAGCAGGAGACGGTCGTTTTCGGCGGCAACGTGAATGAAATTCTGTGCCTGTGCATCAAACTTGTCGCCACACACTTCGATAAAAGTGCTGGCCTTTTCTGCGCTCGTCAGTCGCGGGGCCTTAAGCACGCGCTGCATGGTGTCATCTTGTGACACCGCTGCAGCCAGGCCGAGCATGGCTGACCAAGAGGCCAGCTGCTGGTGGGCCTGAGCGTGCTCGAAGGCCGCCTTAGCGTAAGGTCGGGCCAACGTGGTCAGTTCTGCCATGATCGCCCTCGCTTAAATTTCAGCAGCCAGTTTGTTAACCAGCTCTGCGTGCGCGTTTTGATCGATTGTGGCACCCAGGATCTTCTCTGCGCCGTTGACTGCCAGGCTACCCAGTTGGGCGCGCAGCGCGTCTTTGACGCCGTTCAGTTCCTGTTCGATCTCGGCCTGAGCCTGAGCCTTCACACGTTCAGCTTCGACACGAGCCTGTTCACGGGCTTCGTCGACGATCTGAGAACCGCGCTTCTTGGCTTGCTCAATGATTTCAGCTGCCTGAGCTTTAGCTTCGCGCAGTTGCTGACCCGCTTTATCTTGGGCCAGTTCCAGGTCACGAGCTGCTCGGCTGGCAGCGTCCAGTCCATCCGCGATCTTCTTTTGACGTTCGTGCAGAGCTGCAATGACCGGAGGCCAAATGAACTTCATGCAGAACAATACAAAAATTAAGAACGCAACGGACTGGCCAATCAGGGTTGCATTAATGTTCACGCCAACACCTCGCTCGTTCGTTGTCCGTCACACCAATCAACTCGAAGAATCGAGTGATTAGCCAGCGAGTTGACCAACGAAGGGGTTTGCGAAGGTGAAGAACAGAGCGATACCAACACCGATCATGGTTACGGCGTCGAGCAGACCGGCAACGATGAACATTTTAACTTGCAGCATTGGAACCATTTCTGGCTGACGCGCTGCGCCTTCCAGGAACTTGCCGCCCAGCAGGCCGAAACCAATTGCGGTACCCAGTGCGCCCAGGCCGATCAACAGTGCAACAGCGATAGCGGTTAGACCAACTACAGTTTCCATCTTTCCTCCCGACTTTTACGTCGTATGGTTTAGGTTTTTTAGATTAAAGCGGTAAAACAAATCGTTTCATTGACCCGAGACGGGCCCCCTCTCGCCGCAACGAGAGGGACATCAGACTAGTCGAGACTGGTCTTAATGGTTCTCTTCGTGCGCCATCGACAGGTAGACGATGGTCAGCATCATGAAGATAAAGGCCTGCAGGGTGATGATCAGGATGTGGAACACAGCCCACGCCCATTGCAGAACCACACCCATGCCGCTGAGCCACAGCAGGCCGCTGCCGAACATCACAGCGATCAGGATGAACACCAGTTCGCCGGCATACATGTTGCCGAACAGACGCAGTGCCAACGAGATCGGCTTGGCAACCAGGGTCACGAATTCAAGCAGGAAGTTCACCGGAATCAGCAGCGCCTGAACCAGGATGTTCTTGCTGCCGAACGGGTGCAGGGTCAGTTCGCCGATGAAGCCGCCGATGCCCTTGACCTTGATGCTGTAGAAAATGATCAGCGCAAACACCGACAGGGCCATGCCCAGGGTGGCGTTCGGGTCAGTGGTGGATACGGCACGGAACGGAATGTGCTGGTCGCCGGAGATCAACATGGCCAGTTGTGGAATCCAGTCCACCGGTACCAGGTCGATGGCGTTCATCAGGAACACCCAGACGAAAATGGTCAGTGCCAACGGTGCGATCACCGGGCTGCGGCCGTGGAAACTGTCCTTCACGCTGCCATCGACGAAGCCAACCATGACTTCAACGAAGTTCTGCAAAGCGCCCGGCACGCCGGAAGTCGCCTTCTTGGCCGCCATGCGGAACAGAAGAATGAAGATCACACCCAGTGCGACAGACCAGCCGAGGGTATCGACGTGGAATGCCCAGAAGCCCATTTCCTTGGCTTCTGCTGCGGAGTGGGCAAAGCCCCAGCTCCCATTGGGTAGCTGACCGAAGGTCAGGTTCTGCAAGTGGTGCTGGATATAGCCCGAAGCGGTTGTTTCTGCTGACATGGTTGCCTCAAACGCCCTAAGGTCTCGAAAGTCTTGTTCTCATTAGCAGGGGAGCGAACCAGCTGACCAGTTGGGTCAGCACGAAGACGCCGAATACAGCCAGCGGCGCCAATGGCTTCACACCTGCAAACGTCAGTGCAAACAGCACCGCCGTCAAAATCAGTTTGCCCGCCTCACCGGCATAAAAAGACCGGACGATGGCTTGGGCCGCTCGGGCGCCGGAAAACCGAAATGCCCTGTGAGCGAAATACACATTGGGTAGCAAGGCTATCAGTCCTCCGCAAAGGCCTGAGTATCCGGCTACGACTCCACGCCATTGCCAGAGCGCCAGAGCGGCTATCAGTAAAATGATCAACTGAGCCAGTAAAACCGGAAAAACCGCCAAGCGATGAAACGGCAAGCGGTTTGGCGTGCGGGTTTCCATCGCTCTTGCTCCTCAAGGGTCGGCTGCCAGAATTCATTAACTTGGCATAATTTGTGCCGACAAAATGCGCGCAGAGTATAGGGGCGGTTCAGCCCCTATTCAACTGCCGGGTAGTGATTTCCGACTGCGCGCTACATAAGGAAATGTTTCAGCGGATGTGAGCGAGGACGCCTTGCAGCTCATCCAGGGAGTTGTAGCCGATCACCAGCTGACCTTTACCCTTCTTGCCGTGGCGGATCTGCACCGCAGAGCCCAGGCGCTCGGCCAGACGCTGCTCGAGACGGGCGATATCCGGGTCTGGCTTGACCGGTTCAGCAGGTTCCTGTTTGCCGCTCAGCCACTGGCGAACCAGGGCCTCGGTCTGGCGCACGGTGAGGCCTCGTGCGACAACGTGTCGCGCCCCTTCAACCTGTTGATTTTCCGGCAATCCGAGCAATGCACGGGCATGACCCATTTCCAGGTCGCCGTGGGACAGCATGGTCTTGATCACCTCAGGCAAGGCGATCAGGCGCAGCAGGTTGGCCACGCTGACGCGGGACTTGCCCACGGCTTCGGCGACCTGTTGCTGAGTCAGCTGGAATTCCTGCTGCAGGCGCTGCAGGGCCACCGCCTCCTCGATGGGGTTGAGATCTTCACGCTGGATGTTCTCGATCAGAGCCATGGCGATAGCGGTTTCATCCGGCACATCGCGGACCATCGCCGGGATGGTTTCCTGGCCAGCCTGCTGGCTGGCCCGCCAGCGGCGCTCGCCGGCAATGATCTCGAAACGACCACCACCGATGTGCCGGACCACGATCGGCTGCATCACGCCCTGGCTCTTGATCGAATTCGCCAGTTCTTCCAGCGCTTGCGGGTCCATGTCCCGACGCGGCTGGTACTTGCCGCGCTGGATCAGGTCCAGGGGCAGGTGTTGCAGCTCACGCTGGTCGGCCTGCACCGCTTGTTCTTCCAGTGCGCTGACAGTCGGACCACTCAACAGTGCATCCAGTCCACGTCCGAGACCTCTTTTCTTAACGGCCATGGGGATTCCTTAAGTTGGCTGGGCGGCTGCGACGCGCGATTGTTTACGTTGCCGGCGAACCATCTCGCCCGCCAGGGCCAGGTAGGCCAGCGCGCCACGGGATTGTTTGTCGTACGCCAACGCCGGCATACCGTAGCTCGGCGCTTCGGCCAAACGGATGTTGCGCGGAATCACGGTGTCATACAGCTGATCGCCGAAGTGTTCCTTGAGCTGCGCGGAAACATCGTTCATCAGGCTCAGGCGCGGGTCGAACATGGTGCGCAGCAAGCCTTCGATCTTCAGCTCCGGGTTGAGCAGTTCGGCGATGCGCTTGATGTTATCCACAAGGTCGCTCAAACCTTCCAGCGCGTAGTACTCGCACTGCATGGGGATAATGACCCCATCGGCGGCGACCAAGGCGTTGAGGGTGAGCATCGACAGCGACGGCGGGCAGTCGATCAGGATGTAGTCGTAGTTTTCGCGGATTGGCGCCAGGGCGCTGCGCAGACGGCTTTCCTTCATCTGCATTTCCAGCAGCACCACCTCCGCGGCCGTCAGGTCGCGGTTGGCCGGCAGCAACTGGTAACCGCCGTGCTCGGAGAAGTGCATGGCCTGGGCCAGGTCGCACTCACCGATCAGCAGGTCATAGACCGAGTTTTCCAAACCGTGTTTATCCACACCGCTACCCATGGTGGCGTTGCCCTGTGGATCAAGATCGATCAACAGCACCCGGCGCTTGGTCGCTACCAGGGATGCTGCGAGGTTGATGCAGGTGGTGGTCTTGCCCACGCCACCTTTCTGGTTCGCTATCGCGAATACCTTAGCCATTCTTGCTTGTGTTCCCAATCATGCCGTGCGGCGCAGTATCAGCAGATGGCGTTGGCCTTGGCAACCGGGTACGGCCAAGGCGTGTTCGCTATCGAGGTGGAAGTCCGCCGGCAATGCTAACAGCTCATCCGAGGGATGGACGCCCTTCATTGCCAGCCAGCGTGTATCGCGGTCGCCCAGGTGGCGGGTCCAGCTGGTGAAGTTCTCCATGCTGCTGAACGCCCGAGAAATGATCCCGTTGAAAGGCTGCTCAGGAGTAAAGGCTTCGACCCGACTGTGGATAACTTGCAGGTTTTCGAGCTTGAGTTCGAGTTTGACCTGGGTCAGGAAGCGGGTTTTCTTGCCGTTGCTGTCCAGACAGGTGACTTGCGACTCGGGAAACAGGATCGCCAGCGGGATGCCGGGCATGCCGCCACCGCTGCCGACGTCCAGCCAGTGGCCGTTTTCGATGAACGACATCACGCTCAGGCTATCGAGCAGATGGCGGGAGACCATTTCATCGGGATCGCGCACCGCAGTGAGGTTGTAGGCCTTGTTCCACTTGATCAACAGGGCCAGGTAACCCAGCAGCAATTGGTGCTGGGTCGGGCTCAGCTCGACGCCGAGCTCGCGAGCGCCTGTGGATAACTCATCCGCGTGTTGTGGGGTGACCATAGAACTCAAGCGCTTTGCTCCAACTGACGGCCCGCGCCGCGTTTTTTCAAGTGAATCATCAACAGGGAGATCGCTGCCGGGGTCACACCGGGAATCCGCGAGGCCTGGCCCAGGGTTTCCGGGCGGGTCGCGCCGAGCTTGCTCTGGATTTCCTTCGACAGGCCGGAAATACCGCTGTAATCGATATCCACAGGCAATTTGGTGTCTTCACTGGCGCGCAGGCGAGCAATTTCGTCCTGCTGGCGATCGATGTAGCCGGCGTACTTGGTCTTGATCTCGACCTGTTCGGCGACCTGCGGATCTTCAGCGCCCTGCCCGGTCACTTCGACCAGACCAGCGTAGTCGATTTCCGGACGGCTCAGCAGGTTCAGCAGGTTGTATTCGTGGGTCAGCGGCGTGCCGAATTTTTGTGCAATGGCATCACCCTGCTCGGTACCCGGACGAACCCAGGTGGACTTCAAACGTTGTTCTTCCTGGACAATGCCTTCGCGTTTCTTGCAGAAAGCGGCCCAGCGCACGTCATCCACCAGCCCCAGTTCGCGACCTTTTTCGGTCAGACGCAGGTCGGCGTTGTCTTCACGCAGGATCAAGCGGTATTCCGCGCGGGACGTGAACATCCGGTACGGTTCCTGGGTGCCCAGGGTAATCAGGTCATCCACCAGTACCCCGATATAGGCCTCGTCGCGACGCGGGCACCAGCTGTCTTTGCCCTGAGCACGCAGTGCCGCGTTGGCCCCGGCCAGCAAACCTTGGGCACCGGCTTCTTCATAGCCGGTGGTGCCATTGATCTGGCCTGCGAAGAACAGGCCACCGATGACTTTGGTTTCCAGGCTGTACTTCAAGTCCCGCGGGTCGAAGTAGTCGTACTCGATGGCATAGCCCGGGCGCACGATATGGGCGTTTTCCATGCCGCGAATCGACTGCACGATCTGCAGTTGCACGTCGAATGGCAGGGAGGTGGATATCCCGTTCGGGTACAGCTCGTGGGTAGTCAGGCCTTCGGGCTCGATGAAGACCTGGTGGCTTTCCTTGTCGGCAAAGCGATGGATCTTGTCTTCGATCGACGGGCAGTAACGCGGGCCAATACCTTCGATCACCCCGGAGTACATCGGCGAACGGTCGAGGTTCGAAGCAATGATTTCGTGGGTGCGGGCGTTGGTGTGGGTAATCCAGCAACTGACTTGCGGTGGATGCTGCTCTTTCGACCCCAGGAACGACATCACGGGAATCGGGGTATCGCCAGGTTGCTCGGTCATTACCGAGAAATCCACAGAACGGCCATCAATACGCGGCGGTGTGCCGGTTTTCAGGCGGCCGACACGCAGAGGCAGTTCCCGAAGTCGTTGCGCCAGGGCAATCGAGGGCGGATCACCAGCACGACCGCCGGAGTAGTTCTGCATACCGATGTGGATAAGTCCGCCGAGGAAGGTACCGGTGGTCAACACCACGGATTCGGCGAAGAAACGTAGGCCCATCTGGGTCACAACACCACGGACCTGATCCTGTTCAACGATCAGGTCGTCAGCTGCCTGTTGAAATATCCACAGGTTGGGCTGGTTTTCCAGAATCTCGCGAACAGCTGCCTTATACAGAATGCGGTCGGCCTGGGCGCGGGTAGCGCGCACGGCTGGGCCTTTGCGGCTATTCAACACGCGAAACTGGATGCCGCCCTTATCAGTAGCCATGGCCATCGCGCCGCCCAGGGCATCGATTTCCTTGACCAGGTGGCTCTTGCCAATGCCGCCGATCGCGGGATTGCAGCTCATGGCACCGAGGGTTTCCACGTTATGCGTCAGCAACAGGGTTTTTGCCCCCATGCGTGCTGATGCAAGTGCTGCCTCGGTACCGGCATGACCGCCGCCGATGACGATCACTTCAAAACGGGAAGGGAAATCCACCACGCACCTCGTGCCTGCTTCAAGTAGGAGTAATTAGGAGTAGTTGTCGGGTTGGTTTTTGGACCAAGGCGGCAAGTATAGGGACTTCGACCTTTCTAAAGAACCCTTTGCACAAAATTTAACCAGCTGTGGATGACTGGCGGACAATAGAAATTAAAAGAGAGAGATTTATTAAAACCTTGTTTTTATGTTTATTCTTATACAGCACCCTATCTGTGGATAGATCGCTGTATCCCTTTATTTACAATGTGTACAGAGATTTTAAAGTCTGTGGTTAGGTGGCAATGAGGCCCTTGGATAACCGGTTTAAGCCTGTGGATGAATGGGGCTGTTATCCACAGGGGTGGTTTTCCTCAGTTTTGGAGCCCGGTTATCAACTGAGCTGAAGGGCAGTTATTCACAGGGCTTAATCCACAGAAAAACCTGCTTTCCACTGATAGACGCCCACAGCTCCCCCCTTCGCCCAGGGCAAAGAACGAAAATGGAAGCTGGATAACGCGAAAAGACAGGCCGCGAGCGCGACCTGCCGGTGGATAAATGACCGTTCAGGCCAGGTCGCGAGGCCACAAGCGTGGAAACAGCTCATGCTCCAGAGCGGCGCCGGCGGCCAACTGTTCGACCAGGCCGGGGAATTCCGGTGAGGTTCGCCATGGTCTCGGGGCATGGCGCATGTCTTCTCCGAGAAAACGCAGGGAAAACGCCCGCCGCCGTCTATTTCCGCCTACACCGCCGGCCCCATGCAGGGTCAGCATGTGGAAAAACACTGCGTCGCCGGGCTGCAGTTCCCAGCCCAGAATGTTCCATGCTGAACGATCGGCCTCGATGTCCGGAAGATCAGCCAGGCTGCCCTCGGGGAACCACCTGGCCTGGTTGTCGAGAAAGGTTCGCGGCATCAGCCAGGGCCCCAGGTGTGAGCCGGCAATGAACTCCAGGGTCGATTCCCGGGCCACCGGGTCCACCGGCATCCACATGCTGCAGTTCTGACGGCCTTCGACGTTGTAGTACGGCTGGTCCTGGTGCCAGGGCGTGCGTTGCCGGGTATTGGGTTCCTTGACCAGCAGGTGGTCGTGATACAGGCGAGCCTGATCGCTGCCCATCAGTTGCGCAGCCACATGGCCAACCCGGCTCTGGAAGATGAACTGCCGATAGGCCGGGTTCTCTTGCCAGTTGCAGAAGTCCTCGAAGAACCAGCCAGGGTCGTCCGGACGGCTGGCGACCTTGGCCCGTTCGCTGGGAAACGCCAGGTTGTGCTCGATCCCCCGCTCCAGCAGGCCGACTTCATCGCTGCTGAACAGTTGGCGAATGCACACAGCGCCATCGCGCTGAAAGGCTTCAATGGTTGTAGGCGGCAACTCGAACGATCCCATGGGTTATCCCTTTTCCTGAGTTCCGATACCGGGCTCGGCGGCGGCCGAGCCGGTGGTATCCGGCTTGATCCATATCCAATAGGCCAGCGACAGCAGCGCCAACCAGCCCAGCCCCACATACAGAGCCAGGCGCGTATCGGCAAATGCGCCCAGCACACCGAAGATGAACAACATGAAAACCACGGCACAGGCCTGACCCGCAGTGCCCAGGGGCACCGGGAACTTCAGTTCGTGGATTTCCCTGGCACTCATGCCACGACGCATGGCCATTTGTGACAGCAGGATCATCAGCCAGACCCAGACCACGGAAAAGGTCACCAGCGAGGCAAAGATCAGGAACAGTTCCTGCGGGATCCAGTAGTTGAGCAGCACCCCCAGCAGCAATGCCACCGACATGACCAACACCGTCATCCAGGGCACGCCGAACCGGGAGGTCCTGGCGAACACTGCCGGCGCCTGCCCGATCGCCGCCATGCCATACATCATTCGCCCGGCACTGAAGATATCGCTGTTGATGGCCGAGACCACGGCGGAAATCACTACGATATTCAGCACCGTGGCCGCCGAACTGATCCCCAGGCTGCTGAAGATCTGCACGAACGGGCTGCCATGGCTACCGATGCTCGACCAGGGCGCCAGGGTCAACAGAATCAGCAAGGTCAGTACGTAGAAGATCAGGATCCGCAGCGGTACCGAGTTGATGGCCTTGGGGATCATGCGCTGCGGGTCCTTGGCCTCGCCGGCGGTGATGCCGATGACTTCGATTCCACCAAAGGCGAACATGACGATGGTGAAGGAGGCGATCATGCCCTCCACGCCGTTAGGGAAAAAGCCGCCGTATTCCCAGAGATTGGCCAGCCCTCCCCGGCTTTGTTCCTCCCCAAGCTGGATGCCGAAGAACAGCAGGGTAAAGC
Source organism: Pseudomonas sp. JV245A (assembly GCF_032424515.1). Taxonomy (NCBI): domain Bacteria; kingdom Pseudomonadati; phylum Pseudomonadota; class Gammaproteobacteria; order Pseudomonadales; family Pseudomonadaceae; genus Pseudomonas; species Pseudomonas sp. JV245A. Next base: position 26,773 of record NZ_VYKE01000032.1, on the reverse strand, counting down.
CGCCGACGATCATGGCCACAATGGCGCCAACCTTGAGCAGCGACAGCCAGAACTCCAGCTCGCCGAACACCTTTACGCTGCACAGGTTCAAGGCGCCAATGCCCAGGACAATGCTCAGCACCCAGATCCAGCGGGGAGTATCGGGAAACCACAGGCCCATGTAGACGCCGAATGCGGTGACGTCAGCCAGGCACACCATGAGCATGGAAAAGGCGTAGCTCCAACCGGTGAGAAACCCCGCAAAACGTCCCAGATAACTGCTGGCGTAATGTCCGAAAGAGCCTGAAACAGGGGTCCTGACTGCCATCTCTCCCAGGGCGCGCATGGTCAGGTAGATGGCTGCGCCGCCAATCAGATAGGCCAGCAGGACCGAAGGCCCCGCCCGTTGAATGGCGGCCGCCGAACCGTAGAACAAGCCTGTGCCGATGGCAGAGCCCAGGGCGATGAAGCGGATGTGCCGGGTGCTCAGGCCACGCTGTAGAACAGTGCCCGCGTCAGCCATTTCAGCTCCTTGAATGCAGGTTCATGAAGACCAGCCGGCTTCCAACCGTCGGCCCAGGCGACGCATGCCGGGGAATTTCCCGAGATGTATAAACCTGTACAAGAAATGGATGCAAATAGGGAACCAAGTCGGCGCTTATGCGAACTTCTGCGATATGACGGCTATTGGCTGATTAACCGGGGGATAAAGCAGTTATTTTCAGTCGGGCGCTGTTACTCAATGTCGCAGCGGGCTTGGATGGGGGATAAAGGTAACGCCCGCAGACGGTATCCCGGAGGGAGTTGTCCACAGGCGCTTGCTCGGAAGGATGATTACTTGCCGATGCAGAAGCTGGAGAAGATCCGCCCCAGCAGGTCATCGGAACTGAAGGCCCCGGTGATTTCCCCCAGCGATTGCTGAGCCTGGCGCAAGTCCTCGGCCAGCAGTTCGCCGGCACCTGCCAGGGTCAACTGTGCCCGGCCATGTTCCAGGGCGGCACTGGCGTAGCGCAATGCCTCCAAGTGCCGGCGGCGCGCACTGAAGCTGCTTTCGGACGTCTGTTCATAGCCCATGCAGGCTTTCAGGTGGTCACGCAGTAGTTCCAGCCCGCTACCCGCGGCCATGGCACTGAGGCTGATGGTGACATGGCCATCGTCACAGGTTTCCAGGGCAATGGGTTCACCGGTCAGATCGGCCTTGTTGCGAATCAGCGTGACCTTGGCCGGGTCTGGTCGCTGTTCGAGAAACTCCGGCCACAGGGCGAAGGGGTCCGCTGCTTCCGCCGCGGTGGCGTCCGCCACCAGCAACACCCGGTCGGCCTCGCTGATGGCCTTTAGGGCCCGTTCGACACCGATCTTTTCCACCTGGTCCTCGGTGTCCCGCAGCCCTGCGGTGTCCACCACGTGCAACGGCATGCCGTCGATGTGGATATGTTCGCGCAGGATGTCCCGGGTGGTGCCGGCGATATCAGTGACGATGGCAGCCTCGCGCCCGGCCAGGGCGTTGAGCAGGCTGGATTTGCCGGCATTTGGGCGCCCGGCGATTACCACGGTCATGCCATCGCGCAGCAAGGCGCCCTGCCCGGCTTCACGCAGTACTGTGGATAACTCGTCACGCACTGCATCGAGCATGCTCAACACATGGCCATCGGCAAGGAAGTCGATTTCTTCCTCGGGAAAATCGATCGCCGCTTCGACATAGATCCGCAGGGCGATCAGTTGCTCGGTCAAGTTATGCACACGTTGGGAGAACGCCCCTTGCAGCGAACGCAGGGCATTGCGCGCAGCCTGTGCCGAACTGGCCTCGATCAGGTCGGCAATGGCTTCGGCCTGGGCCAGGTCCAGTTTGTCGTTGAGGAACGCACGCTCGCTGAATTCCCCCGGCCGAGCCAGGCGGCAGCCCAGTTCCAGGCAGCGCTGCAGCAGCATGTCGAGAACAATCGGGCCGCCGTGGCCCTGCAGTTCCAGCACGTCTTCGCCGGTGAAGGAGTTCGGCCCGGGGAAATACAGGGCAATGCCCTCATCCAGGACTTCTTCTTGCTCACTGAGAAACGGCCCGTAATGGGCAAACCGCGGCTTCAGCTCACGACCGCTGATGGCTTTGGCTGCCGCGCCCGCCAGGGGCCCGGAAATCCGTACGATACCCACGCCGCCGCGGCCCTGGGCGGTAGCAATGGCAGCGATGGTTTCACGAGGGACATTCATAACCCGACATCCAGACAAAAGTGACAGATAGCAAAACGCCCCACTAGGGGGCGTCTTGTGTGGTTATCCACAGCGTAGGTCAGGCAGCTGCTTTCTTGGTAGCCGCTTCGATCTTACGAGTGATGTACCACTGTTGAGCGATCGACAGGCAGTTGTTCACTACCCAGTACAGCACCAGACCCGCCGGGAACCACAGGAAGAAGAAGGTGAAGATGATCGGCATCATTTTCATCACCTTGGCCTGCATCGGATCCGGAGGCGTCGGGTTCAGCTGCTGCTGGATGAACATGGTGGCGCCCATGATGATCGGCAGGATGAAGAACGGATCCTTGATCGACAGGTCGGTAATCCACAGCATGAACGGTGCCTGGCGCATTTCCACGCTTTCCAGGAGTACCCAGTACAGGGACAGGAAGACCGGCATCTGCACCAGGATCGGCAAGCAGCCGCCCAGCGGATTGATCTTCTCTTTCTTGTACAGCTCCATCATCGCCTGGGACATTTTCTGACGATCGTCGCCGAATTTTTCCTTCAGCGCGGCCAGTTTCGGAGCCACTGCACGCATGCGTGCCATGGACTTGTAGCTGGCAGCCGACAGTGGGAAGAAGATCCCCTTGATCAGCATGGTCAGGAAGATGATCGACCAGCCCCAGTTACCCACCAGGCTGTGGATATGTTGCAGCAGCCAGAAGATCGGCTGGGCAATGAACCACAGGAAACCGTAGTCCACGGTCAGTTCCAGGCCTGGGGACAACTCTTTCAGCACGGCCTGGCTTTTCGGGCCGGCGTACAGAATGGCGCTGGTTTCAGCCTTGGCACCCGGAGCAACGGTCATTGAAGGGCCGGTGTAGCCGATGATGTAGTTGCCTTTGCTGTCTTTACGCGCCAGAACCTGGTTGTTCTCGCCTTTTGGCGGAATCCAGGCGGTTACGAAGTAGTGCTGCAGCCAGGCAACCCAACCACCCTGAACATTTTCAGTGATGGGTGCCTTGGATTTGTCCTCGTTCACCTTGTCCATGTCTTTCATGGACACTTTTTTGTACGGCTCGGAACTTGTCCACAGGGCGGCGCCCAGGTAAGTCGCGGTGCCGGTGGCGGTGCTGGAGGATGGATCGGAACTGGCGTCGCGCTTGAGCTGGGCGAACATCGCACCGGTCCAGGGCTGCGCGCTTTCGTTGTCGATCAGGTAGGAAACGGTGATGTCATACAAGCCACGCTTCAGGGTGAAGCGCTTGATGTAGTTGACGCCGTCCTTGCTGAACTTCAGGTCGACCACCAATTGGTCCTGACCGTCAGCCAGTTGATAACTTTTCTTCTCGGCCGAGTAGATCGGGCGACCGGCCGGGCTTGCGTCCGGGCCGTTGCTGCCAATCAGGCCACTTTGTGCCAGGTAAGTCCGTTCGTTGCCGTTATCGAACAGCTGGAACGGGATTTCCGGGTGGTCCTGACGACGTGGATACAGTGGCAAACGCAGTTGCGCGATATCCCCACCTTGTGGATCGACAGCCAGGTCGAGCACATCCGTTTTGATCTGAATGAGATCTTTGCTTGCCGCTACAGGCGCTTCAGCGGGTGCGGTGGTGTCGCTTGCCGCGCGCGGAATGTCGTCGTTGGCAGCGGAAGTGCCTGTTGGCGCATCCGGCAAGCCCGGGGCGGTCGTGCTGGAAGCAACATTCTGAGTCGGCAGGGCAGCTTGGCCATAATCCTGGTTCCATTTAAGAACCATGACATAGGACACGATTGCCAGGGCGACGATCAGGATCGTGCGTTTGATATCCATGATTACTCGGCCATCGAAGAAGAACGGGAGGTAGGGATAGGTGGAACCGGGTCATAACCACCGGGATTCCACGGATGACAGCGACCTAAACGACGAAAGGTCAGCCAGCCACCGCGCAGAAGGCCATGATTTTCGATGGCTTCCAACGCGTAGCAGGAACAACTGGGGTAGAAACGACAGTGATTGGCCATCAGAGGACTAATGGCATAGCGGTAAAACTGGATCGGAACGAGTGCCAGTTTACGCATCGGGACTGTCTACCCCTACAGTTTCGGAGTTGGCTGCTGGTACCGGCTTGTTGCGTGCCAGGCGTTTCCAGAGTTTGCCGAAATGCTGAATCAATTCGGGGTTTTCTACATCGCCCAAACCTTTGCGCGCGACGATAACGATATCCCATCCGACCAGTGAGTCCTGGTGGAGACGAAACGATTCGCGCATCAGACGCTTGAGGCGATTGCGCTCAACGGAGAGTTTTACGCTCTTTTTCCCGATCACGAGCCCCAGACGGGGATGATCAAGATCGTTGTTGCGCGCAAGGAGCAGGAGATTTTTCCCCGGAACCTTGCCGGTAGGGGAGTCAAAGACCGCCTTGAAGTGCCGGGGAGTAAGCAGACGCTTTTCCCGACTGAAGTCCTGACTCACCTCCAGTGCCGGATTATCAAACTGCCAGACGCGCACGACCTTTGGCGCGACGACGCGACAGGACGGCACGACCGTTCTTGGTAGCCATGCGAGCACGGAAACCGTGGGTACGAGCGCGTTTGATAGTGCTTGGTTGGAAAGTACGTTTCATGTCGTGTTACCTGGTTCGTCCACAACGGGCCGGAATGGCCCCCGTTTTAAGAGATCGGCGATTCTAGAGAAAGCAAGCCTCTAGGTCAATTTCCAACCAGCTTTTCCTTTATCTATGTATGTCCGGGTACGGGGTTGTGAGCCAGGGTCGGCTAGATATAAAAATAAAGAAGGAAAGTATTTAAAGCTTTTCTGTAAAGCTTATAAAGATTAGGGACGTCCTCATCTGTGGATAACTGACTCAAGCCCTTCTAGTCCGCACTGTACAGAGAATGACAACACGGTTGAGAAACGGTGTCCTGCCTGTGCTGCGCCATCGGAAAACCTGTGTGTGGAACGGTAGGTTATCCACAGGCGAGTTACCCACAGAGTTTCGCCCCGAGTTGTGCAATGGCCTCAAGTGGGGTTATCCACAGAGCTTATGCACATACCGCTGGTCGTGTTTATTCGGGGTAAGGCGTTGATTCTTAGTGTCCTGAGGACACGCTACATGTGGATAAGTGGGCGGCTGATCGCTACAATGGCCGCTTGTTTTTGCCTCACCGGCTTTCAACTTAGGGGATATCCGTGTCAGTGGAACTTTGGCAGCAGTGCGTGGAGCTTCTGCGTGATGAGCTGCCTGCCCAGCAATTCAACACTTGGATCCGTCCGCTACAGGTCGAAGCCGAAGGCGACGAGTTGCGTGTATACGCACCGAATCGTTTTGTTCTCGATTGGGTCAATGAAAAGTACCTGGGGCGCGTGCTCGAGCTGCTGGATGAACACGGCAACGGCATGGCACCGGTCCTTTCCTTATTAATAGGCAGCAAACGCAGTTCGGCGCCTCGCGCCGCACCTAACGCGCCACTGGCCGCTGCCGCTTCGCAAGCCCTGCAAGCAGCTGCAGCCAATGCTGCCCCGGCGGCTACTCCCGCGCCCGCTCCGGCACCCACTTCTGCCCCGGCCAAGAAAGCCGCCGCACAGAAGGCTGCCGAAGTCAGCGAAGAACCCTCTCGTGACAGCTTCGACCCGATGGCGGGCGCCAGCTCGCAGCAGGCACCGGTACGCGCCGAACAGCGTACCGTCCAGGTAGAAGGCGCGCTCAAGCACACCAGCTACCTGAACCGCACTTTCACCTTTGAGAATTTCGTCGAGGGTAAATCCAACCAGCTGGCCCGCGCAGCGGCCTGGCAGGTGGCGGACAACCCCAAGCATGGCTACAACCCGCTGTTCCTTTATGGCGGCGTCGGCCTGGGTAAGACCCACTTGATGCACGCTGTGGGTAACCACCTATTAAAGAAGAACCCGAATGCCAAGGTCGTGTACCTGCATTCCGAGCGCTTCGTGGCGGACATGGTCAAGGCGTTGCAGCTCAACGCCATCAACGAATTCAAGCGTTTCTACCGTTCGGTCGATGCGCTGCTGATCGATGACATTCAATTCTTCGCCCGCAAGGAGCGTTCCCAGGAAGAGTTTTTCCACACCTTCAACGCCCTCCTCGAAGGCGGCCAGCAGGTGATTCTCACCAGTGACCGCTACCCGAAGGAGATCGAAGGCCTGGAAGAGCGTCTCAAGTCGCGCTTCGGCTGGGGCCTGACGGTGGCCGTCGAACCGCCTGAGCTGGAAACCCGGGTGGCGATCCTGATGAAGAAGGCCGACCAGGCCAAGGTCGAGCTGCCTCATGATGCAGCGTTCTTCATTGCCCAGCGCATTCGCTCCAACGTCCGTGAACTGGAAGGTGCCCTGAAACGGGTCATCGCCCACTCGCACTTCATGGGCCGCGATATCACCATCGAGCTGATTCGCGAATCCTTGAAGGACCTGCTGGCGCTGCAGGACAAGCTGGTGTCTGTGGATAACATCCAGCGCACCGTCGCCGAGTACTACAAGATCAAGATTTCCGATCTGCTGTCCAAGCGGCGTTCCCGTTCGGTGGCCCGCCCGCGTCAGGTGGCCATGGCCCTGTCCAAGGAACTGACCAACCACAGCCTGCCGGAAATCGGCGATGTGTTCGGCGGTCGCGACCACACCACGGTTCTGCACGCCTGCCGCAAGATCAATGAACTTAAGGAATCCGACGCGGACATCCGCGAGGACTACAAGAACCTGCTGCGTACTCTGACCACTTGATGACTCCAACGCAGCTTATTAAGGCAAGGGACTAGACCATGCATTTCACCATTCAACGCGAAGCCCTGTTGAAACCCCTGCAACTGGTCGCCGGCGTCGTCGAACGCCGCCAGACCTTGCCGGTGCTTTCCAACGTGCTGCTGGTTGTCGAAGGCCAGCAACTGTCGCTGACCGGTACCGACCTGGAAGTCGAGCTGGTCGGTCGTGTGCAACTTGAAGAGCCAGCCGAGCCGGGGGAAATCACCGTTCCCGCGCGCAAGCTGATGGACATCTGCAAGAGCCTGCCCAACGATGCCCTGATCGACATCAAGGTCGACGAGCAGAAGCTGGTGGTGAAGGCCGGGCGTAGCCGCTTCACCCTGTCGACCCTGCCGGCCAACGACTTCCCGACTGTGGAAGAAGGCCCGGGCTCGTTGACCTGCCAGCTGGAGCAGAGCCGACTGCGCCGCCTGATCGAACGCACCAGCTTCGCCATGGCCCAGCAGGATGTGCGCTACTACCTCAATGGCATGCTGCTGGAAGTGTCCGCCGGGATCATCCGCGCCGTGGCCACCGACGGTCACCGTCTGGCCATGTGCTCGATGCAGGCGGACATCGGCCAGCCGGATCGCCACCAGGTGATCGTGCCGCGCAAAGGCATCCTGGAACTGGCGCGCCTGCTCACCGAGCCCGATGGCAACGTCAGCATTGTCCTGGGCCAGCACCACATTCGTGCCACCACCGGCGAATTCACCTTCACCTCCAAGCTGGTGGACGGCAAGTTCCCGGACTACGAGCGCGTGCTGCCAAAAGGCGGTGACAAGCTGGTACTGGGTGATCGCCAGGCGCTGCGCGAAGCCTTCAGCCGTACCGCGATCCTGTCCAACGAGAAGTACCGCGGCATCCGTCTGCAACTGGCCAATGGTCAGCTGAAGATCCAGGCCAACAACCCGGAGCAGGAAGAAGCGGAAGAAGAAGTGGGCGTGGAATACAACGGCGGTTCCCTGGAAATCGGCTTCAACGTCAGCTACCTGCTGGACGTTCTGGGCGTGATGACCACCGAACAGGTTCGCCTGATCCTGTCCGATTCCAACAGCAGTGCGCTGGTGCAGGAATCCGACAACGACGACTCGGCTTACGTTGTCATGCCGATGCGCCTGTAATCATGCTCAGCAGAAGCTAGATGTCCCTCAGTCGCGTCTCGGTCACCGCGGTGCGCAATCTGCACCCGGTGACCTTCTCCCCCTCCCCCCGCATCAACCTTCTCTATGGCGCCAACGGCAGTGGCAAGACCAGTGTGCTGGAAGCCATCCACCTGCTGGGGCTTGCCCGCTCGTTCCGCAGTGCCCGCCTGTTGCCGGTGATCCAGTACGAGCAGCTGGCTTGCACGGTGTTCGGCCAGGTGGAGTTGGCCCAGGGCGGCCATAGCAGCCTGGGGATATCCCGTGATCGCCAGGGGGAATTCCAGATCCGCATCGACGGTCAGAATGCCCGCAGCGCGGCGCAGTTGGCCGAGATCCTGCCGCTGCAGTTGATCAACCCGGACAGCTTCCGCCTGCTGGAGGGCGCACCGAAGATCCGTCGGCAGTTCCTGGATTGGGGAGTGTTCCATGTGGAACCACGCTTCATGTCCACCTGGCAGCGCTTGCAGAAGGCCCTGCGGCAGCGGAACTCATGGCTGCGGCATGGTACACTTGACGCCGCTTCGCAAGCGGCCTGGGACCGGGAACTGTGTCAGGCCAGCGCTGAAATCGATGAATACCGCCGCGCTTATATCAAAGCCTTGAAACCAGTCTTTGAGCGGACCTTGGGCGAACTGTTGCAGCTCGAGGGCCTGACGCTTAGCTATTACCGTGGTTGGGACAAGGACCGGGAGCTCAGTGAAGTGCTCGCGACCGCCCTCCACCGTGACCAGCAAATGGGTCATACCCAGGCCGGCCCACAACGTGCTGATTTGCGTCTGCGCTTAGGTGGACACAACGCCGCGGACATCTTGTCCCGTGGCCAGCAGAAGTTGGTGGTCTGTGCCTTGCGCATTGCCCAGGGGCACCTGGTGAGCCAGGCTCGCCGCGGTCAGTGTATTTATCTGGTGGATGACTTGCCGTCCGAGCTGGACGAGCAGCATCGCCGCGCACTTTGTCGCTTGTTGGAAGACTTACGCTGCCAGGTGTTTATCACCTGTGTAGACCACGAATTATTGAGGGAAGGCTGGCAGACGGAAACGCCAGTCGCTTTGTTCCACGTGGAACAAGGCCGTATCACCCAGACCCACGACCATCGGGAGTGAAGGCATGAGCGAAGAAAATACGTACGACTCGACCAGCATCAAGGTGCTGAAAGGTTTGGATGCCGTACGCAAACGTCCCGGTATGTACATTGGCGACACCGATGACGGCAGCGGTCTGCACCACATGGTGTTCGAGGTGGTCGATAACTCCATCGACGAAGCGCTGGCCGGCCATTGCGACGACATCAGCATCATCATCCACCCGGATGAATCCATCACCGTGCGCGACAATGGTCGCGGCATCCCGGTAGATGTGCATAAAGAAGAAGGCGTTTCGGCGGCAGAGGTCATCATGACCGTGCTCCACGCCGGCGGTAAGTTCGACGACAACTCCTACAAGGTCTCCGGCGGTCTGCACGGCGTAGGTGTATCGGTAGTGAACGCCCTGTCCGAGGAGCTGATCCTCACCGTGCGCCGTAGCGGCAAGATCTGGGAACAGACCTATGTCCACGGTGTTCCGCAAGAGCGGATGAAAATCGTTGGTGACAGCGAAACCACCGGTACCCAGATCCACTTCAAGCCTTCGGCTGAAACCTTCAAGAACATCCACTTCAGCTGGGACGTCCTGGCCAAGCGGATCCGTGAACTGTCCTTCCTCAACTCCGGTGTCGGCATCGTCCTCAAGGACGAGCGCAGCGGCAAGGAAGAGCTGTTCAAGTACGAAGGCGGCCTGCGGGCATTCGTTGAATACCTGAACACCAACAAGACTGCGGTCAACCAGGTGTTCCACTTCAACATCCAGCGTGAAGACGGCATCGGCGTGGAAATCGCCTTGCAGTGGAACGACAGCTTCAACGAGAACCTGTTGTGCTTCACCAACAACATTCCTCAGCGCGACGGCGGTACCCACCTGGTGGGCTTCCGTTCGGCCCTGACCCGTAACCTGAACAACTACATCGAGCAGGAAGGCCTGGCCAAGAAACACAAGGTCGCCACCACTGGTGACGACGCTCGTGAAGGCCTGACCGCGATCATCTCGGTGAAGGTGCCGGATCCGAAGTTCAGCTCCCAGACCAAGGACAAGCTGGTTTCTTCCGAAGTGAAGACCGCGGTCGAACAGGAAATGGGCAAGTACTTCTCCGACTTCCTGCTGGAAAACCCCAACGAAGCCAAGTTGGTGGTGGGCAAGATGATCGACGCTGCCCGCGCTCGTGAAGCGGCGCGGAAAGCCCGTGAAATGACTCGCCGCAAAGGCGCGCTGGATATCGCCGGCCTGCCGGGTAAACTGGCGGACTGCCAGGAAAAGGATCCGGCCCTGTCCGAACTCTACCTGGTGGAAGGTGACTCTGCTGGCGGTTCCGCCAAGCAGGGCCGCAATCGCAAGACCCAGGCGATCCTGCCGCTCAAGGGCAAGATCCTCAACGTCGAGAAGGCACGCTTCGACAAGATGATCTCCTCGCAAGAGGTGGGCACCCTGATCACCGCGCTGGGCTGCGGCATCGGCCGCGAAGAGTACAACATCGACAAGCTGCGTTATCACAACATCATCATCATGACCGATGCTGACGTCGACGGTTCGCACATCCGTACCCTGCTGCTGACCTTCTTCTTCCGTCAGTTGCCGGAGCTGATCGAGCGCGGCTACATCTACATCGCCCAGCCGCCGCTGTACAAGGTCAAGAAAGGCAAGCAAGAGCAATACATCAAAGACGACGACGCCATGGAAGACTACATGACCCAGTCGGCTCTGGAAGATGCCAGCCTGCACTTGAACGAAGAAGCCCCGGGGATCTCCGGCGAGGCGCTGGAGCGCCTGGTCAACGACTTCCGCATGGTGATGAAGACCCTCAAGCGCCTGTCGCGCCTGTACCCGCAGGAGCTGACCGAGCACTTCATCTACCTGCCGGCCGTGACCATGGAGCAACTGTCCGACCACGCCGCCATGCAGGATTGGCTGGCCAAGTACGACGCCCGCCTGCGCACTTCCGAGAAGTCCGGCCTGGTCTACAAGGCCAGCCTGCGCGAAGACCGTGAACGCAATGTGTGGCTGCCAGAGGTCGAGCTGATCTCCCACGGCCTGTCCAACTACGTCACCTTCAACCGCGACTTCTTCGGCAGCAACGACTACAAAACCGTCGTCTCCCTCGGCGCTCAACTGAGCACCCTGCTGGACGAAGGCGCGTATGTTCAGCGCGGCGAACGCAAGAAAGCCGTCACCGAGTTCAAGGAAGCCCTGGACTGGCTGATGGCGGAAAGCACCAAGCGCCACACCATCCAGCGATACAAAGGTCTGGGCGAGATGAACCCTGACCAGCTGTGGGAAACCACCATGGACCCAAGCATGCGCCGCATGCTCAAGGTGACCATTGAAGACGCCATCGGGGCCGACCAGATCTTCAACACCCTGATGGGTGATGCGGTCGAGCCTCGTCGCGACTTCATCGAAAGCAACGCCCTGGCGGTGTCCAACCTGGACTTCTGATCCAGCGACACAGCTGAAAATAAAAAGGCCGACGCTTGCGTTGGCCTTTTTTATTGGCAGATTGTTCAATCCCTCATCCATAACGATTTACGTTTTTATCCGGACAAGGCAGTCATGGCAAATGCTCAAGAAAATTGTTGAAGATGAATATGCCGGTAATCGTTGTCACACCCATGAGTGGTTAAACCCCGACTCGATGCAGGTGTTGTCCGCGTTCAACCGCCTGGACGGAAAGGCTTTCAGCTCGACGGTTTTTTTCTTCAGTGATCAGACCCTGATGCATATCGGGGGCGGTGCGGCCGATCAGTATGTGGTCTTTATCGCCCAGGACGTCGACCAGTCGTTGCAGACCCTGCTCAGCGCAGACACCCCTGATGATCAGCGGGTTGAGTTGGTCGCGGGCGGCCAGTCCGGTAGTTACCCTCGCTATCAGTGTGTGGCTAAAGAGCGAGCGAGACAGGCCCTGGCTTATTTCTCGGCCTATGGCTCGGCTGATCCCGATCTGGCCTGGGAAGTGGAAGGTTAACTGGACAATAAGGACGTTGACCTTGGCAGGTACAAGCAGCCACCTATTCGATGAAGCACGCTTCCCCTTCGGGGGCCGTGCGGAGGTCATATTTTCCTTCGAGGAAAACTTCTTTTACGGGCAGTTTATGAGGCCCATGGCGGCGCCTCGGTGAGATGGAATGGATACCTCGACAGCACAGTTTCACAAGATCATTTTCAAGCTCACCGTCGACGCCGACGGTTATCCACCGGTGGAGTATGAGTCGATGTGGGGCATTCAACGGGGGGCAGATGTCTACCAGTTGGATAACACGCCCTACTATCTCTATGGCGTGAGCAAGGGGGACTGGGTGCTGACTCGCGCTGAGGCCCATGAGCGGATCGCTACCGGCGTGGTGCGGCAATCCGGGCACTCGACGCTGCGGGTTTTTGCCGAGCGCGAGTCAGAGCGCTCGGGGATTGTGCAGCACCTGCGCAGCCTCGGCGCCAGGTGTACGGTTACCCGGGGCCTGTCGCTGTTCTCTGTGGATATCGCGCCCGAGGTCAGTTTTTGCGCAATCGACCAATACCTGGCCTCCATCACCGACGACCAACATGTCGCCTATGAAGATGCCTGTTTACAGCACGGGGCCATTGAGCCTGCGCGCCTGAGCGAGTGCTCTTCACTGGCCTCACTTGAGTGCGTCACCTGGAGGGATCACTAGGTGCTGTGCTGGCACCTGAGCTGCGAGACGATCCGGCCATCGAACAGGCGCGTTCGAGATGTGTTTATCGATCAGTTGACCCCGCTACGCGGCTGGGCCGGTTCGGCTCATTTCACCCTTTGTAGAAACAGCAATCGCACGGAAATGGGTTATGGATGATGAACACCAGGAAATATCGATTCGGGTTGTTGCGGGGCAGAACAGCCGTGGCCCGGTCTATGAGCCGCTGCATGTCCGGCGCATTGATGAGGACAGTTACGAGATTCTCTATTCACCAGGGCTGGCGCTGAACCTGGCCAAGGGCGACATCATCTCGATCAAGGATCCGCAGGCCCCCGCCGTGGTGCTCAAGCGTGGCGGCAACTTCTGCATCCATATCTATTCGGATCACATCCCTGAAGAACACATCATGGCCCTGGCGACGGATGTGGCGAGCGAATTGGGTGGCATGCTCGACGGGCGCTACAAGGGCAATCTGACATTTTCGGTGCCGGCGCGAAACGGCATGGACAACATCGCCCTGTTCTTCAACCGCTTTCGCGAGACCACGGGCAGCGAGTGGTACTACGCCAACATCTATAAAAACCTCGATGACACCGATGACGAGACCCTGCTCGATTGGTGGCTGGCCCTATGAACGAAAGACAGCAGCTTATCTGTGAACGCTACGACCTTGCTCCCCAGGCCCCGGAGCCGATGATTGCGCTGGCCATAGGCTCCCTTGCGCAATCGCCCATCTATGGCACCCGGGTCGAGTTGCCGGAAAACGGCACGGTCAGTTGGTTTATCCACTGCGGCGAACATTCCACTGCGGTGGATTTCTACCAGCCTCTGTGTGCCGAGCATCTGCTCGAGCTGTTGCCGGAGGTGATCGATTACCTGTACCTGCCGAGCGGGACGCGTTTCATCATCGACCGCGCCGGCTATGAAGATGTCTGGCGGGACCCGGAATGATATCAAGCCGCTTTTGAAGGCAAGCAGTCAGCTGCCCTGTTCTTCAGGCGACGCGACACTTTCCAGGCGGTAGCCATAGCCGTAGATCGTCAACAGTTGCCAACCGCGATCCGCGGTCAGCCCGAGTTTGTTGCGCAAGCGGTAGATGTGGGTATCCAGGGGCCGTGAGGAAACGATTTCCTCATGGGTCCAGAACCGTTCGTACAGGTACTCCCGGGACAGCGGCCGGCCCAGGTTGGCGAACAGGCAGCGGGCCAGGCGGTACTCGCGCTCGGTAAGGCTGATGGGAGCGCCGGCGCGGGTGACGGTCAGTTCCGCATCATCGAAGCTCAGGTCGTTGAAACTCTGCACTTCTTCGCTGTGGTTGCGCTGCAAGCCATGGCGGCGCAGTACCGCGTTGACCCGGGCCTTGAGTTCGTTGGGGCGAAACGGCTTGCTCAGGTAGTCGTCGGCACCGGTGTTCAGGGCCTGGACGATATCGCTCTCGGCATCGCGGCTGGTGAGCATGATGGCCGCGGGCGGCGAATCCATGTGTTCCCGGGTCCAGCGCAACAGGGACAGGCCGCTGAGGTCCGGCACTTGCCAGTCGAGGATCAGCAGGTCGAAGGTTTCCCGGCGCAACTGGCGCAGCAGGTCTTCTCCGCGCTCAAAGCTGTGCAAGGTCCAGGGCTGTTCGCCGGGGCCGGGAATCTCTCGCAGTGTCTGTTCCACCCGCGCCAGTTCCGCAGGTTCGTCATCCAGTATCGCGACACGCATGCGAGGCAGTTCCTTATGGTTCCAAGAGCGTCCGGGGCCGTGGCTGCCGGGCTCGGACTGAGGGGAAGTTTAGGCACCTGACCTGAATCTGAACAATTGTGGCGAATTGCTCTTGAGCCCCGGATCCCTCGGTACGCTGATATCAAATAGCCGGTAAGGCGCCCGGAGCACGGGCCGTCGGGCTATTGAGCAGCACGATACCGGCTCGTACAAACAAGGAAAAGAACCATGGGGAACCTGCTCAGGAAAGGCCAGGTCGCGCTTGTCAGAATATTCAGCGGCGATGATCCGGTGCGTCTTCTCAGTTTGATGCTGGCGGCTTATCTGGGAATCAGTGCCTGTACCGTGCCAGCGTCCACAGCGGGCTGCTGTCAGCCCTCCGGCATCGGGCAATACCCGGCGTCTGCCCTGCCCGCTGGCAGTGACTCCAACCTGACCCTGGACGCCGAGCCCGTGATCGGTCGGACAGCGCTACCCACGAACCTGCAGCCACCGGCCCCGCGCTGGGTGTTCTAGAGGCCGCGGCAATGATTCTGAACAAATATTGCAAATCCGTCGCAGCTTTGCGGCCAGCGTTACATTGCTTCCCGCTGAGTGGCACACGGGGGCACCTGGAAGTGCTCCGACACAGGGAGTGTCAACCGCCAGGCTGGCGGGACAACGCGCGCTCGCGTGCGTCGTTGAAGGGGAATACAGGGAGTGCCTCCTCAGGACTTTGGGCCGGGCGACCTGTCGCTCCGGTTCCGACACAGGGACGTGTCACTTTCTTCTCGCCCTGTCCTGTTTCCGCCCTCGCCCGACCGGGTTCCTGTCTTTGGGCGACATCCCGCAGCGTTCGGCTTTCTGCCAACGATCTGCCTCAGGTATGGTGCGTAGGATTTCGCCGCGGTTTTCCCAAAGGCTCTAAGCACATCCATGAATGACCTCTGCCCTTTTCCGTCCACCGGCCGGCCTCAGGTCGCGCGTGTCGCCCTGCTGCTGGCCGGGTTGATTCTGCCGTTGTGTGCGGCACAGGCGGCTGCGCCACGGCTGCCCTATATCGATGACAACCAGCAGTGCCGTGGCCAGCCCCTGCCGGCGACGGTGGAACACCTGACCGGCGAAGCCTGGAAACTGGACGCCAAGGGACGCGAGGTGCTCCTGCAGGAAGGCATGAGCATCGATGAGAAGGAAGGGGTCAGGACCTCGCCGTCGGCCTTCGTCAGCCTGTCCCTGGGAGACGGTTCGCGGGTGGTGCTGCCTTCCAGTTCCCAAGTCACCCTGCAACTCAATAACCAGTACGCCATCCCTCAGGTTGTGCTGGAGCAGGGCCAGATCGAGTCCTACGTGATCAAGCGCACCAGTGATCACGACCGTTTCCAGATCGTTACGCCGGTGGGCGTGCTGGGGGTTCGCGGTACTCACTTCCGGGTACGCAATGACGATCAGCAATCCCTGGTGGAGGTGCTCAATGGCCAAGTGGCGGTGAATCGCGAAGAGGACGCGCCGCAGCCGGGACCGCGGCGTACGCGTCAGCGCCCTGTGGATAAACCGGCAGGCCCGGTGCCGGGTGAAGTCCAGGTCATGGCGCGCCAGGGGCTGCGGATCCAGAAACAGGGCGAGCTCAAGCCGGTGGAACTGCTGGCCGCACCGAGGCTGCTGGGGCAGGCTGGGCAGACCGGTGCCCTGCCCGTCTGGCAACTGATCCTGCAACCTTTGCCCGGGGCCAGCCGCTACCGGGCCCAGGTCGCCACCGACAAGGACTTCCTGAACATCAAGCAGGAGCAGTTCTCCAGCATCCCGCAGGTCAACTTCACCGGCTTGCAGGCATTTTTTTATCACGTGCGTCTTTCGGCGTTCGATGAGCACGGCCTGGAAGGCGAAACCGGGGTCTATGACATCTTTTATTACCCCAGGACCACCCGTGTTGAATAACGCTCCGGTGGGCCGTCCATGAGCGTGTGGCGCCGTCGGGCCGAAGGCCGTGAACCGACCCAGGCTCAGCGCCTGTTCCGCGGGCTGGTGCGGGAGTGGCTGTGGGTCAGCCTGATTCTTCTGCCGCTGACTGCGGTGTTGTCCCTGAGCCACGGCCTGGCCCTGAACAATCTGTTCTACGACAACCTGCGGCGCTTCACCCCGCTACCGGTGGACCCGCGCATCCTGCTGGTGACCATCGACGACTACAGCTTGCAGCAACTGGGGCGCTGGCCCTGGCCGCGGGCCATTCATGGCCAACTGCTGGACCGGCTGAGCGCGGCCGAGGCCAAAGGGGTGCTGTTCGATGTGATCCTCAGTGAACCCGGCAGCACGGTGGAAAACGACACCCGCCTGGCTGCCGCCCTGTGCCGGGCCGGCAATGTGTTCCTGCCGGTGCTGCGCCAGGGCGTTGCCCGCTATGGCCAGGACATTGAGGAAATCCCGCCGGTGCCGCTGCTGCGCAATTGCGCCCGCGGCCTGGGCCATATCAATGCCGAAGCGGATGCCGATGGCACGGTGCGCAGCGTGTACCTGCGCGAAGGCCCGGTGCTGGCTCCCCGGGCGCAACTGACGTGGCTGCTGTACCAACTGACCGAAGCCGAGCCGGCATTCCCCCATATGCCCGGGCCCGGTAAACCTCGCGTGGCCCAGGGGTGGCTGCGGTCCAACCCGGTGCGCATTCCCTTTATCAGCGCCGACGCCGGCTTTCCCAGCGTGCCCTATGTCAGCGTGCTGCGGGGCGAAGTGCCGCCGGAGCTGCTGCGCGACCGGCTGATCCTGGTGGGCTCCACGGCCCCGGGGCTGGGGGACCGCTACGTGACCCCGCAATCCGGCAGCCAGGGCACCACCCCGGGGGTGGAGATCCAGGCCAACCTGCTCAACGGCCTGCTCCAGCATCGCAGCGTGGTTGCCCTGGGCCAGTGGTCGGGGATGCTGCTGTCCATGGCCCTGACCGCTGTGTTGCTGGGCCTGTTGCTGTGGCGGCCGCGCCACGCGCTGTGGATAACCCTGGGTTGCATGGGGCTGGGCCTGGCGGGCTCGGTATTGATGCTGCGGCTGGGCTACTGGTGGTCGCCGGTGGCCAGCCTGCTGGGCATGCTGCTGGCCTACCTGATCTGGAACTGGCGCCGGCTGAGCGTGATCCTGGCCTACTTCGGCTGGGAACTGGCGCGCCTGGACAGCGAGCCCAAGGTGTTGCCGGAACGCCGGCGCAGCCAGGCCCCGGCCGGGGATGTGCTGCAGGGGCAGATCGTCGCTCTGGAGCAGGCCCTGAGCCGCACCCGGGACACCCGGCGTTTTATCGCCGATGGCCTGGAGTACCTGCCGGTGGCGACCCTGATCAGCGACCCCGACGGCAAGATCCTGCTGGCCAACCGCAATGCACGGGAAGTGTTTGCCCATTCCCTGGTGGGTGAAGGGCTGATTGCCCAGTTGGCTGCCCTGGGTTACCCGGGCCTGACGGAACCGGCCTTGTACCCCCGGCTGGAACAACTGCCGGCGGTGGAGTTCCGTGATGTTCAGCAGCGCAGCCTGCGCATGGAACTGGCGCCGCTGCTGCCGGTGGACAGCGATACCGCCATTGGCTGGCTGCTGAGCCTCACCGACCTCAGCGTCGAGCGCGACGCCGAACAGCAACGCAGCGTGCTGTTGCGCTTTCTGTCCCATGATCTGCGCGCGCCCCATTCGGCGATCCTGGCCTTGCTGGATGTGCAGCGCCATCAGCCGGCGACGCCCCGGCAGGTGTACGGCCAGATCGAGCAGCAGGTACGCCGGGCCCTGGCTCTGACCGAGGCCTTCGTGCAGTTGGCCAAGGCCGAGTCGGAGGCCTACCAGTTCGAACCGAGCATGTTCGCCATGCTGGTGCTGGACGCCTTCGATCAGGCCACGACCCTGGCCCAGTTGAAGGACATTCACCTGGAGCATGACCTGGACGACGAGGCCGAAGGCCTGGTGCTGGCGGACCAGTCGCTACTGACCCGGGCGCTGTTCAACCTGCTGGAAAACGCCATCAAGTACAGCCCGGTGGAGTCCAGGGTGAGTGTGCGGGTCAGTTGTACCTCAGGCTGGCTGCGCTGCGAGATCAGCGATGAAGGCCGGGGTATCGATGCCGCGGATCTGCCCCAGCTGTTCGGCCAGTACCAGCGTTTTGCTTCGGCCAAGGGCATTGATGGCCTGGGCCTGGGCTTGTCCATGGTCAAGGCGGTGGTGGACCGGCATCAGGGCCGTATCAGTTGCCAGAGCGTGGTGGGTCGGGGCTCTTGCTTCATCCTCGAACTGCCTTTGCTGGAGGAATGAAGGGCCGGGAATATCCCAGGTGAAAAAAACCGGCTCCAAGGCCGGTTTTTTTGTCTGCTGAAAAACTTATGCACGTTTTTCCACATTTTATGAGCTTGGGAAATATATATATAAATCAGTGATTTATAATTAGATTTCAAGCCTTGTAGGAAAAGTCGTACACAGGTTATCCACAGAAGCTCATACAGCAACCTTATCCGTAGAAGTGGCCAATGGTGGCAATGAGCCCATATCCCGTTGAGCCTGTTCATTCCAGGCCGCCACCCGGTCATTGAGCTCGGCGATGGCCCGCGGGCCGCTGCCTTCGGCATATATCGGCGCGCCGATGGTCACGGTGATGGTGCCGGGGCGCTTGGCCCAGCCGGTCTTCGGCCAGAACTTGCCCGCGTTGTGGGCCACCGGCAGCACCGGCAGGTCGGCATTCACCGCCAGGGCGCTGCCGCTGCGGGAAAACTTGCCGATCTGGCCGTAAGGCACGCGGGTGCCTTCAGGGAAGATCAGTACCCAGACATTGTCCTTGAGCAACTCGTCGCCCTTGCTCGCCACCTGCTTGAGGGCAGCCTTGGGGTTGTCCCGGTCAATGGCGATGGGCCGCAGCATGGCCATGGCCCAGCCGAAAAACGGCACATACAGCAGCTCGCGCTTGAGCACCTGGCTCAGGGGCTCGAAGTAGGCCGAGAGAAAGAAGGTTTCCCAGGTGCTCTGGTGATTGGAAACGATCACGCAAGGCCGCTCGGGGACGTTTTCCGCGCCCTTCACTTCCACGCGGATATTGAGGAATACCTTGGTCAGCCACAGCGCGCAGCGACACCAGTAGACGTTGATAAAGCGATAGCGCGCCTTGAATGGGAGGAACGGCGCGATAAAAAAGCTCAGGGAGCACCACAGCAAGGAACTGGTGCCCAGTAGCAGGTAAAAGAAAAAGGTTCTGATGGCCTGCAGGATCGACATAGCGGCATTTACCATTGCGGGCATGCCCGCCTGTTAAAAAGCGCTCTCCCGAACAGTCCTTGGTCAGGATGCCAGAAGGGGCCTAATTGTGGATAAGTTCAGCGGCAACGGCCGCCAGGTCGTCAAAAATCAAGGTGCCTACCGGCAGGGTTTTCCCCAGAGTCTTTTCGCCTTTCCCGGTCTTTACCAATACTGGCTGAGAGTCGACGGCTTTTGCGGCTTCCAGGTCACCGAGACTGTCACCGACAAACCATAGACCTGTCAGTTCTGCCTGGTAATGCTCGGCAATGGTTAGCAGCATGCCCGGTTTCGGTTTGCGGCAGGCGCACCCTTCGTCGGGCCCGTGAGGGCAGTAGACGATCAGCCCGACTTCGCCGCCCTGCTCCGCCACCAGTTCGCGCAGGCGCGCGTGCATGGCATCGAGGGTGGCCAGGTCGTAGTAGCCGCGAGCGATGCCGGACTGGTTGGTGGCGATCGCCACCGTCCAGCCGGCCTTGCTCAACTGCGCAATGGCTTCGATCGCGCCGGGGAGCGGAATCCACTCCTGCACCGATTTGATGTAGGCATCGGAGTCGTGATTGATCACGCCGTCACGATCGAGTATCAGCAGTTTCACAGCAGTTCCCTACCTGATCAGCTCAGTACCGAAATGTCCGCCACGCCCAGGAACAGGCCCCGCAGACGCGCCAGCAGCGCATAGCGGTTGGCCCGTACCTTGGCGTCCTCGGCATTGACCATCACCGCTTCGAAGAAGGCGTCCACTGGTTCGCGCAGGGCGGCCAGGCGGGCCAGGGTCTCGCTGTACTGACGAGCTGCGGCCATAGGCTGTACCGCCTGGTCCGCCTGCTGGATCGCCGAGTACAGGGAGAACTCGTTGGCGTTGTCGAAGTACTTGGCTTCGACGGTGGTCGGCACATTGCCTTCGATCTTGCTCAGCAGGTTCGACACGCGCTTGTTCACCGCAGCCAGGGCGGCGGCTTCCGGCAGCTTGCGGAAGGCCTGCACGGCTTGCACGCGCTGGTCGAAGTCCAGGGCCGAACCCGGCTTCAGGGCACGCACCGAGAGGTAGGTGGCCACATCCACGCCTTCGTCTTCGTAACGGGCACGCAGGCGGTCGAAGATGAACTCCAGCACCTGGTCGGCCAGGCCGGCGGCCTTGACCTTGCTGCCGAAGGCGCTGACGGCGAAGGCCACGGCGTCGTTCAGGTCGAGGTCGAACTTCTTCTCGATCAGGATCCGCAGCACGCCCAGTGCCGCGCGACGCAGGGCGTAGGGGTCCTTGCTGCCGGTGGGCAGCATGCCGATGCCGAAGATCCCCACCAGGGTGTCCAGCTTGTCGGCGATGGCCACGGCGGCACCGGTCACGGTGCTGGGTAGCTCGGCGCCGGCGCCACGTGGCATGTACTGCTCGTTCAGGGCCAGGGCGACATCTTCCGGCTCGCCGTCATTGAGGGCGTAGTAGTAGCCGGCGATGCCTTGCATCTCCGGGAACTCGCCGACCATCTCGGTGGCCAGGTCGCACTTGGACAGCAGGCCGGCACGGGCGGCGCGCTGGGCATCGCCGCCGATGCGCGGGGCAATGAAGGCGGCCAGCTTGGAGATCCGCTCGGCCTTGTCGTAGACGCTGCCGAGTTTTTCCTGGAAGACCACGTTCTGCAGGCGCAGGTTGAAGTCTTCGAGCTTCTGCTTCTTGTCCTGCTTGAAGAAGAACTCGGCGTCGGTCAGGCGTGGGCGCACGACTTTCTCGTTGCCCTCGATGATCTGGCGCGGGTCCTTGCTCTCGATGTTGGCCACGGTGATGAAGCGCGGCAGCAGCTTGCCGTCCACGTCCAGCAGGCAGAAGTACTTCTGGTTGTCCTGCATGGTGGTGATCAGGGCTTCCTGGGGTACTTCGAGGAAGCGTTCCTCGAACGAGCACACCAGTGGCACCGGCCATTCGACCAGGGCAGTCACTTCGTCCAGCAGGTCCGCCGGGACGATCGCCGTGCCTTCCTGCAGGGTCGCCAGTTCCGCGGTGCGCTTGCTGATCAGCTCGCGACGCTCGTTGGCGTCGGCCAGCACGTAGGCGGCACGCAGGTCGGCCAGGTAGTTGGCCGGCGCGGTGATGCGCACGCTTTGCGGGTGGTGGAAGCGGTGGCCGCGGGAGTCGCGACCGGCCTTCTGGGCGAGGATGGTGCAGTCGATGACCTCATCGCCCAGCAGCATCACCAGCCATTGAGTCGGGCGCACGAACTCTTCCTTGCGCGCGGCCCAGCGCATGCGCTTGGGAATCGGCAGGTCGTTCAGCGAATCTTCGACGATGGTCGGCAGCAGGCTGGCGGTCGGCTTGCCCTTGATGCTCTGGCTGTAGCGCAGTTTCGGGCCGCTCTGGTCGATCTCGCTGAGTTCGACGCCGCACTTCTTGGCAAAGCCCAGGGCCGCCTGGGTCGGGTTGCCTTCAGCATCGAAGGCTGCCTGGCGTGGCGGGCCGTCGAGGTTGATGCTGCGATCCGGCTGCTGGGTGGCCAGTTGGGTGATCAGCACCGCCAGGCGCCGTGGCGCGGCGTATACGTGCTTGGCCTGGAAGCTCAGGCCGGCGCTCTGCAGGCCTTTTTCGATGCCGGCCAGAAAGGCTTCGGCCAGGGTGTTCAGGGCTTTGGGTGGCAGTTCTTCAGTGCCCAGTTCAACCAGAAAATCTTGCGCACTCATTGTGCCGCCTCCAACTTAGCCAACACTTCATCACGCAGGTCCGGGGTTGCCATCGGGAAGCCCAGCTTGGCACGGGCCAGCAGGTAGGCTTGCGCAACGGAACGCGCCAGGGTGCGCACACGCAGGATGTACTGCTGGCGTGCGGTGACCGAGATAGCCCGGCGTGCATCCAGCAGGTTGAAGGTGTGCGAGGCCTTGAGGACCATTTCATAGCTCGGCAGCGGCAGTGGCTGATCCAGCTCGATCAGGCGCTTGGCTTCGCTTTCGTAGAAATCGAACAGTTCGAACAGCTTCTCGACGTTGGCGTGTTCGAAGTTGTAGGTCGACTGCTCCACTTCGTTCTGGTGGAACACATCGCCATAGGTGACCTTGCCGAACGGGCCGTCGGCCCACACCAGGTCGTACACCGAATCCACGCCCTGCAGGTACATGGCCAGGCGTTCCAGGCCGTAGGTGATTTCACCGGTCACCGGGTAGCACTCGATGCCACCGGCTTGCTGGAAGTAGGTGAACTGAGTCACTTCCATGCCGTTGAGCCAGACTTCCCAGCCCAGGCCCCAGGCGCCCAGGGTCGGCGATTCCCAGTTGTCCTCGACGAAGCGGATGTCGTGCACCAGCGGGTCCAGGCCCACGTGCTTCAGGGAACCCAGGTACAGCTCCTGGAAGTTCTCCGGGTTGGGCTTCAAGACCACCTGGAACTGATAGTAGTGCTGCAGGCGGTTGGGGTTTTCGCCGTAGCGGCCGTCAGTCGGGCGACGACTGGGCTGCACATAAGCGGCGTTCCAGGTTTCCGGGCCGATGGCCCGCAGGAAGGTAGCGGTGTGGAAAGTGCCGGCGCCTACTTCCATATCGTAGGGCTGAAGTACCACACAACCTTGCTCGGCCCAGTACTGCTGGAGGGCGAGGATCAAGTCTTGGAAGGTACGCACGGCTGGCGTAGGCTGGCTCACGAAATTCACCTGTTACTTGGGCTGCGATTTAAGGAGCGGGAGTATACCCGATTCAGTCCTGCGCACGCCCCCTGGAGCCTTATGCCACGCTGCTTTTGGTGTTCCGAAGATCCGCTGTACATGGCTTATCACGATCAGGAGTGGGGCGTGCCGCTGCGCGATGGGCAGCGCTTGTTCGAGTTGTTATTGCTCGAAGGGTTCCAGGCCGGGCTGTCATGGATCACCGTGCTGAAGAAGCGCGAGCATTATCGCCAGGTGCTGTTCGGCTTCGATGTGCAGCGTGTGGCGCAGATGAGCGATGCCGAGATCGACGACCTGATGCAGGACCCGGGCATCATCCGCAACCGCCTCAAGCTCAACGCCGCGCGGCGCAATGCCCAGGCCTGGCTGGAGCTGGAAGACCCGGTGGCCTTTCTCTGGGCCTTCGTCGGTGGCGTGCCGAAGATCAACCATTTCAACGACCGCAGCGAAGTGCCGGCGGTGACGCCGGAGGCCGAAGCCATGAGCCGCGGCCTGCGCAAGGCCGGCTTCACTTTCGTCGGCCCGACCATCTGTTATGCGCTGATGCAGGCCTCGGGGATGGTCATGGACCACACCCTGGACTGTGATCGGTACGCCATCCTGGCCGATGCGCGGTTAGAATAGCCGGCTGGCGACACGCTTCATGACCAAGATCAGGAGTCATTTGTGGATAAGTTCAAAGGCGCCCTGCTGGTGGGTGCTCTGCGGTTGTTTGCCCTGCTGCCCTGGCGCGCGGTGCAGGCGGTCGGCGCAGCCATCGGCTGGATCATGTGGAAGACGCCCAATCGTTCCCGCGAGGTGGTGCGTATCAACCTGGCCAAATGTTTTCCACAGATGGACCCGGCGGAACGCGAGCGCCTGGTGGGCCAGAGCCTGAAGGACATCGGCAAGTCCCTGACTGAAAGCGCCTGCGCCTGGATCTGGCCGGCCGAGCGTTCCATTGCCCTGGTGCGTGAAGTCGAGGGCCTGGAAGTGCTCAAGGACGCCCTGGCCTCGGGCAAGGGCGTGGTTGGCATCACCAGCCACCTGGGCAACTGGGAAGTGCTCAACCACTTCTATTGCAGCCAGTGCAAACCGATCATTTTCTACCGTCCGCCCAAGCTCAAGGCAGTGGACGAACTGCTGCGCAAGCAGCGGGTGCAACTGGGCAACCGCGTGGCGGCTTCCACCAAGGAAGGCATCCTCAGCGTCATCAAGGAAGTGCGCAAAGGGGGGGCAGTGGGCATCCCCGCCGACCCGGAACCGGCCGAATCCGCCGGGATCTTCGTGCCCTTCTTCGCCACCCAGGCCCTGACCAGCAAGTTCGTGCCGAACATGCTGGCCGGCGGCAAGGCGGTCGGCGTGTTCCTCCATGCCCTGCGCCTGCCCGACGGCTCGGGCTACAAGGTGATCCTCGAAGCGGCGCCGGAAGACATGTACAGCACCGATACCGAAACCTCCTGCGCGGCCATGAGCAAGGTGGTCGAGCGTTATGTGGGGGCCTATCCGAGCCAGTACATGTGGAGCATGAAACGCTTCAAGAAGCGCCCGCCTGGCGAGGCGCGCTGGTACTGAGGGAGCTGGCACGATCTGTGGATAACCCCGCATCGGGAGTTATCCACAGCACACCGAACAAGGGCGCAGAAGATGTCCGATCATCGCAAGTCGTTCCGCATCAAGATTTCCCACGAAAGCATCGGCGAATGCCTGGGGCAGACCCGCAACCTGTCCGCCAGCGGCGTCTATGTACAGAGCCCGGCCCTGGCAAGACTGCCCAAGGGCGCGGTGGTCTACGGCCAGGTCCAGGGCCTGCCGGTGACGGCGCCGCGGGTGCGCATGGAAGTGGTGCAAGTGGACGCGGAAGGGATCGCCCTGCGCTACCTGTGAAATAGCCCTGTAGCCGTTGCCGAGCCCGCGAGGCTGCGAAAAGGACCGAAGGGCCTTGCTTGGCGCTCTCTTGTCGAGCCTGTGCGGGTCTTCAGAGCTAGCGAGCAGTGCATCGGAGTGCCGCCCAGCTCGTTCGCAGCCTGCAGCAGCGGCTACCGAGGAGGGGTGGGGTCAGCCTTGAGACTGGCGGTCGAGTTTTTTCAGGAACACCGTCATTTCCTTTTCCGCCTGCTTGTCGCCGTGGCCCCGGGCCGCTTCCAGGCCCTGTTCCCAGGCCTGGCGCGCTGCCGGCAGGTCGCCCTGCCCCTGGCAGGCCTTGCCCAGCAACTTCCACGCCGCGGAATACTTGGGGTCGAAGGCCACGCAACGTTGCAGGTGCTCGGCGGCCTTGGCGAAATCGCCCTGATCCAGGTAACCCTTGCCCAGGCCGAAGCGCAGCAGGGCGTTATCCACACCCTTGGCGAGCATTTTTTCCAGGGATTCAAGCATCGTTGTCACTCCTGTGGGCTCATGTAGCCTGCGATCAGGCCCGTACAGCCTTCGCAAGGGCAGCGCCTGCTGCGCAGTCGATCGCAGCCTTCGGCAGCGGCTACAGAGTTGTTGATCAGAAGAAGCTCAGGCCGACGTGGAACAGTTTCTCCACGTCGCGGATGTGTTTTTTATCCACAAGGAACAGGATCACGTGGTCGCCGGCTTCGATCACCGTGTCGTCGTGGGCGATCAGCACTTCTTCGTCGCGAATGATCGCGCCGATGGTGGTGCCCGGCGGCAGGCCGATGTTCTCGATGGCACGGCCGATCACCTTGCTCGACTTGGCGTCGCCGTGGGCGATGGCCTCGATGGCTTCCGCCGCGCCCCGGCGCAGGGAGTGCACGCTGACGATATCGCCGCGGCGCACGTGGGCCAGCAGCGTGCCGATGGTGGCCAGCTGCGGGCTGATGGCGATGTCGATATCGCCACCCTGGATCAGGTCGACGTAGGCCGGGTTGTTGATGATGGTCATCACCTTCTTCGCTCCCAGGCGCTTGGCCAGCAGCGAGGACATGATGTTGGCTTCGTCGTCGTTGGTCAGGGCCAGGAAGATATCGGCGTCGGCGATGTTCTCTTCCAGCAGCAGGTCGCGGTCCGAGGCGCTGCCCTGCAGCACCACGGTGCTGTCCAGGGTGTCGGAGAGGTAGCGGCAGCGGGCCGGGTTCATCTCGATGATCTTCACCTGGTAGCGGCTTTCGATGGCCTCGGCCAGGCGCTCGCCGATCTGCCCGCCACCGGCGATGACGATGCGCTTGTAGGATTCCTCCAGGCGGCGCATCTCGCTCATCACCGCGCGGATGTGGGCCTTGGCGGCGATGAAGAACACTTCGTCGTCGGCCTCGATCACCGTATCGCCCTTGGGCATGATCGGCCGGTCGCGACGGAAGATCGCCGCCACCCGGGTGTCGACGTTGGGCATGTGCTCGCGCAGCTGGCGCAGTTGCTGGCCCACCAGCGGGCCACCGTAGTAGGCCTTGACCGCCACCAGTTGCGCCTTGCCTTCGGCGAAGTCGATCACCTGCAGCGCACCGGGGTGCTCGA
>NZ_VYKE01000318.1:0-2610 GCF_032424515.1 Pseudomonas sp. JV245A | reverse complement strand
CTGGCGCGGCAACTGCGGGACGACAAGCTGCAGGCCCTGGAAAGCGGCCAGCCGGACCTCATTGCCACCGCCAATATCGGCTGCCAGAGCCACCTCGACGGCGCCGGCCGGACCCCGGTACGGCACTGGATCGAAGTGCTGGAAGCCGCCCTGCCCTGAACCTCACGCCCCTGGAGCTCGCCATGCAGCACAAAGCCGTACTGGGTCAAGACGAAGCCCGCCGCATCCTCGCCGCCGCCCGCGCCGAGGCCCAGCGCCACCGGTGGGCGGTGAGCATCGCCGTGGTCGACGACGGCGGCCATCCCCTGGCCCTGGAACGCCTCGACGGCTGCGCGCCGATCAGTGCCTATATCGCCACCGAAAAGGCCCGCACCGCGGCCCTCGGCCGGCGCGAAACCAAGGCCTACGAGGACATGGTCAATGGCGGGCGCAGCGCCTTTCTCTCGGCGCCGCTGCTCACCTCCCTGGAAGGCGGCGTGCCGATCCGCGTCGGCGGCCAGGTGGTCGGCGCGGTGGGGGTTTCCGGGGTCAAGTCCGGTGAAGACGCCCAGGTGGCACTGGCTGGCGCCGCGTGCCTGGAGCGCGATTGAAGCGGGTTCAGGCGCGGCGCACGCTGCTGCGGTACATGAACAGCAGCGCCAGGGTCAGGCACAGCATCGCCAGCAGGCGGCTGGGCGACAGTTCGATGGCCGGGTTGCCGAACCAGCCGAAGTTGTCGATCAGCATGCCCATGCCCAACTGCCCGAGAATCACCGCCACCGTGGCCACCGCAGTGCCGACCCGGGGCACGGCTCCCACCATCACCAGCATGTAGACCACGCCGAACAGCGCACCGGTCAGTTGCCATTTCGGCGCCTGCAGCAGGCTCATGGCCTGGGGCGGCTGGAAAAACACGATCAGCAACCCGGTGATCAGGGCACCCACGGCAAAGGTCAGCAGGCTGCTGCGCAACACACCGACGCTTTCTCCCAGGCGGCCATTGATCGCCGCCTGCACACTCAGCACCGCACCGGCGGCCACCACCACAACCAGCAATAGAAACAGATTCATCTTCAACCTCGGGCAATCAGGATCAGGGCCAGCACAATCAGCGCCAGGGCCAGCCAGCGTTCGGCATTGACCGGCTTGCGGGCGCTGCCGAACCAGCCGAAATGGTCGATCAGCACGCTTTTGCCCACCTGCCCGGAAAGGATCGCGATCATGGTCATGGCAATGCCGATATGGGGCGTGGCCAACGTCAGCACCACCACGTAGATCGGCCCCAGCACCCCGCCCAGCAACTGCCAGCGCGGCAACTGGCTGAAGGCCGGGCCGGGCTGCGGGCCGCTGAACAACAGCAGCAGCAACAGCAGCGCCGTGCCCACGCCGAAGATGCTCAGGGTCGCCCACAAATGGCCCACCTGGCTCCCCAGCGGGCCCAGCAGACCGGCCTCCACCGACAGGCCCATGCCCGCCAGGATCACCAGCGGCAACAGCATCAGACGCTGCCAGCCGGCAGCGGGTACAGCGTTCGCCACCGGGTTGGGCAGCGGTACTTCTATCGTTTCAGAGGACATGCAACACCTGCTCGACATCAAGGAATGGCCGGCATTATCGATTGCGCAAGCTTTGCGATAAATGGGAGCATGCCGACAACACCTTTGCGCAAAACGCACGGCAGGATCGACCCATGCACGGCTTCAACGACCTCGGTTTCAAGGCCCTGCGCCTGTTTATTGCCGTGCTCGACCAGGGCAGTTTTTCTGCCGTGGCGCGCCGCGAAGGGCTGGCGCCCTCGTCCATTTCACGGCAGATCCAACTGATGGAACAGGCCCTGGGCCAGCAGTTGCTCTACCGCCACACCCGCGCCGTCAGCCCCACCGAGGCCGGGCGCCTGCTGGGGCACCACGCGCGGCGGGTACTGGCGCAGTGGGAGGAAGCCGAACAGGCGTTGCAGGAACAGCAGGACGAACCGGCCGGGCTGGTGCGGATCAACGCCCCGGTGGTCTTTGGCCAGCGCCACCTGTCGCCCTGGCTCGGTGAACTGCACGGGCGCTACCCGAAGCTGCAGCTGGATATCCAGCAGACCGACCGCTACATCGACCCCTTGCAGGACGGCACCGACCTGCTGTTTCGCATCGGCACCCTGGAAGACTCCTCGATGCAGGCGCGCCTGCTGGCCCCGCAGCGCTACCGGGTAGCGGCCAGCCCGGCGTATCTGGCCCGGCACGGCACCCCGCAGCACCCGGAGCAACTGCAGCGGCACCAGTGCCTGGCCTACAAGGGCGAGACTGGCCAGCAGCGCTGGTTCTTCCGCCAGGGCCGGGCAGACTGGACGCCCTACAGCGTCAAGGGCCCGCTGACCGGCAACCACGCCGACACCCTGACCCAGGCCGCCGAACAGGGCCTGGGGCTGGTGATGTTCCCTTCCTGGCTGATTGGCGAAGCCCTGCACCAGGGCCGGCTGGTGGCGCTGTTCGAAGACTTCGACGTGGCCACCAGCCTCGAACCGCAACAGATCGCCGCCCTCTGGCCCGGCAGCCGCCGGCTGTCAGTGAAAGTGCGCACGGTGATCGACTTCTTCGTCGAGAAATTCGGCCCAGAGCCCTACTGGGACCGCCGCCCCGCCCC
>NZ_VYKE01000317.1:0-2617 GCF_032424515.1 Pseudomonas sp. JV245A | reverse complement strand
AGCAGCGGCACCAGCAGGGCCCCGGCAGGCACCCGCGAACCCAGGAGCACACCGCAGACGATCGCCACGATGCTCAGGCCAACATTCGGCAGGCTCATGCCGTGCAGGGCCATCTGGCTGGCGTGGGCCTCGCTGCCGCTGGCCGGAGCGCCGATCCAGTGGCTGACCAGGGCCCCGACCATCACCACGCACACCACCCGCACGTACTGCATGGTGGCCACCACCCGTGAGTCGGCGCCGAACTCGTCGGCCATCGACACCATGGCCGAGGCCGCACCGGGCGCCGTGCCCCAGGCCGCGGTGCTGGCGGCAATCGCGCCGAAGCGCACCAGCACCAGGCCCACCAGGGCGCTGAGGCTGACGGTGAGCAGGGTGGCCACCAGCATCACGTGCCAGGACTGGAGCATGGCCGTGAGCACGGCGAGGGTCATGGAGTGGGCGGCGAGCATACCCACCGAGCCCTGGCCCAGGCGAAACGCCAGGCGCGGCACGCGGATGCTGGCACCGCACACGCCAAACAGGATCGCCGTGAGCATCGGCCCGAGAAACTGCCCGGCGGGAATCTCCAGGTACTTGAGCAACTGGCCGCTGATGCCGGCCAGCAACAGCCAGGCCGGCCATTGCAGCGCCTGGGGCCAGGTATTCAGGGATAGACGAAGCGATGGCGACAAGGGACGACTCTCCAAGACGCTGGCCACTCCTGTTGCGGGAGCGGTAAAACCTGCGCCGGAGCAAATTATTGATAGCGCGATTGATCAAGTCCAGTTTCTAATTGTGATCAACTCATAACTATTGTTGATCGATCATGGACCTGCGCGACCTGACCTATTTCGACACCATCGCCGAGCTCGGCCACCTGGGCCGGGCGGCGCAGAAGCTCAATCGCAGCCAGCCGGCGCTGACCAAGAGCATCCAGCGCCTGGAGGAGTCCTTCGGCACCAAGCTGTTCGAGCGTGAAGGCCGCGGCATCAAGCTCACCGCCGTGGGTGAGTTGCTGCAGCGGCGCAGCCGGCAACTGCAGCAGAACATCGCCGAGACCCACCGCGAGGTGCGGGACTTCGCCAGCGGCGTGCTCGGCAACATCCGCCTGGGCTGTGCCGCCAGCATGGCCGAACACCTGCTGCCGCAGATGACCGCCACCTTGCTGGAGCGGGCCCCGGACATCACCTTGAACCTGGTGATCGGCCAGGACGACCTGTTGCGCGAGTCCCTGCGCTCCGGGCGCCTGGACATGGTCATCTGCCCGATGTTCGAAGGCGACCCGCACCTGAGCCACCACACCCTGTTCGAAGACCGGGCGGTGGTGGTGGCCAGCCGCGACCACCCGATATTCGCCACGCCCATGCGCCTGCGCGACTTGTGCGCCTACCGCTGGGTGCTGCCGGGCACCCGGGTGTCGGCGCGACGCTGGATCGACAACGTGTTCCAGAGCCATGAACTGCCGCTGCCCTCGGTGCAGATAGAGACCAACACCATCTCCCTGTTGCCGCGGCTGATCGCCAAGACCGGGCTGCTGAGTTTTCTGGCCCGGGAAACCCTGGACGACTTCAAGGGCATCGCCCACCTGCGGGAAGTGCCCCTGGCGCAAACCTGCATGCGCCGCAGCATCGTGGTGCTGGTACGCGCCGAAGGCTACCTGTCGCCCGCAGCCCAGGCCCTGCTGGATCTGCTCAAGAGCGATGGGCGGCAATTCTTCACGGCGGGTGACGCCCTGTGAGCCAGGGCGGCGCAGGGCCTGGGATCATTCGCCGCGGATGTACTGCTCCAGCTGGCGGATCAGGTCGGCCTGTTCGGCGATTGCTTCCTTGACCAGGTCGCCGATGGACAGCAGGCCCAGCAACTGGCCGTTTTCCACCACCGGCAGGTGGCGCAGGTGGCTGTCGGTCATGATGTTCATGCAGGTGTCCACGCTCTGGTGCGAGTCCACGGTGATTACCGGCGAGCTCATGATCGCGCTGACCGGGGTGCCCACCGAGGAGCGCCCGTGGAGCACCAGCTTGCGCGCGTAGTCGCGCTCGCTGATGACCCCGACCACCACGCCATTCTCCAGCACCGGCAAGGCGCCGACGTTTTTCTCGGCCATCACCATCAGCGCCTCCAGGACCATCTGGTGCGGGGCGATGGTGTGCACTTGCTGGTTGTGCTTGGCCTTGAGTTTCAGCAGTTCTGCGACGCTCTTCATGGGGCGCTCCGGTTGTTCTACGTGGGGCGGCGATGCGCCGCCCTGAGGGGTTTCTAAAGAATCGTAGAGACTCGGCCAACCAGCAAGGCTGAAAACGGCAGATAAACGGCGAAAAACGTCACCCCGAGGATTTTTTTTCACCACGGCCCCGATAAAGGGGCCGTTGCCTTCAGTTGAAGCGGTGCAGAGAAAAACTTTCCAGGTCGATTTCGCTGCAGCCGTCCACGTGCTGCTGGGCCAGGGCTTCGCCAATCGCCGCCGAATGCTTGAAGCCATGGCCGGAACAGGCGCTGACCACGGTGACATTGGCCAGGCGCGGGTGGCGGTCGATGATGAACCCCGAATCCGGGGTCACGGTGTAGGCACAGACGCTGGCCTTCACCAACTCGGGGGCCAGCCCGGCGATATGGGGGGCGATCAGCTTGTGGAACAGGC
>NZ_VYKE01000316.1:0-2624 GCF_032424515.1 Pseudomonas sp. JV245A | reverse complement strand
GGCTTGGCCATGAAGGTGGCGGCCACGTCGTGCTTGAGCGCGGCTTCGCGCATGGTGCGCTTGAACACCAGGATCTGGTCGGCCAGGGACAGGGCATCGCCGTGACGGAAGTTGATCTCCATCTGCGCCGTGCCGTCCTCGTGGATCAGCGTGTCCAGGTCCAGCTCCTGCAGTTCGCACCAGTCATAGACGTCTTCGAACAGCGGGTCGAATTCGTTCGCAGCCTCAATGGAGAACGACTGGCGCCCGGTCTCCGGGCGGCCGGAGCGGCCGATCGGCGGCTGCAACGGGTAGTCCGGATCGTCGCTGCGCTTGGTCAGGTAGAACTCCATCTCCGGCGCCACGATGGGCTGCCAGCCGTGGTCGGCGTAGAGTTTTAGGACCTTCTTCAGGACGTTGCGCGGCGACAGCTCGATGGGGTTGCCCTGCTTGTCGTAGGTGTCATGGATCACCTGGGCAGTAGGCTCGATGGCCCAGGGCACAAGGTACACCGCGTTCTGGTCCGGGCGGCAGACCATGTCGATGTCGGCCGGGTCCAGCAGTTCGTAATAGATGTCGTCTTCGACATAGTCGCCGGTCACGGTCTGCAGCAGCACGCTCTCGGGCAGGCGCATGCCTTTTTCGGCAATGAACTTGTTGGTCGGCGAGATCTTGCCCCGGGTGATCCCGGTCAAATCGCCGATCATGCATTCGACTTCTGTGATCTTGTGGTCTTTCAACCAATCGGTGAGCTGGTCGAGGTTGTTACTCATAAATGCCTCTAGGCTGAGTTTCCTGACTCTCTATTAAGTCAGGCCTTGTGTGACGCTTCGGCGTCGCGTTGTCTTGCCCGCTTGCGGCAGGCATCACCAAAAGCCTGGAAGATGGCCAGGTAGTGAGGGTTGCAGCTTACCTGCCATTCGGGGTGCCATTGCACCCCCAGTGCAAAAGCCTTGCTGGCTTCTACCGAAACCGCCTCTACCAACCCGTCGGGAGCCAGCGCCTCGACCCGCAGCCCCGGGGCCAGACGCTCGACGCCCTGGGCATGGATCGAGTTGACTTGAATCCGCTCCGGCAGGCCCAGCCCCGCCAGAACACCACCTGCCTTGATATGCAGGTCATGGGCGGGCGCGTACCAGGCGTCCAGGGGCTGGTCGGGCTGTTCGGCGTGCCGGTGGTCCATGAAAGGCTGCACCTGCTGCACGTTCTGATGCAGGCTGCCGCCCAGGGCCACGTTCATTTCCTGGAAGCCGCGGCAGATGCCCAGCACCGGAACGCCACTTGCGACGGCGGCGTTCAGCAGCGGCAGGGTGGCAGCATCCCGTGCAGAATCATGAGCAGTGCCCGGCGCGCTGGCAGGACCCTGGTAATGGAAAGGTTCGATATTGGAGGGAGAGCCGGTAAAGAGAATGCCGTCCAGACCGTCCAGAATATCGGACGGGGAAAGCAGTTCCGCCATGGACGGGATAATCACCGGCACGCCCTGGGCTGCGCTGGCTACTGCGTGGACATACTCGTCGCCACTGATGTGATAAGCATGCAGACCGATCTGCCTGGAGCAGGCGGTGACGCCGATTAACGGCAGGCGAGACATGAAACACCCCGGTATTATTGCTGTTATGGGTTTGATTCGAGCTTAGCCTTGTTCATTTTTTTACACAACACCCCCGTAAAAAATACAACACGGCCCGCTCAAGCCTGCGGTACCCAAGGCGGCCGAGCCCCAAAAAACGCCCTGTTTTGCCCCAAAAGAGCCTTGCCAGCCCTTTATTAGGGCATAAAAGGCCTTACTTGACTTCGGCATGCCGTTCGGGTTGACTGAAACCAGAAAAGATCAATGATTGATATTTTTAACAACAAAGGTGTTGCATCATGTCGGTACCCCCGCGTGCCGTTCAGCTCAACGAAGCGAACGCGTTCCTTAAGGAACATCCTGAGGTTCTGTACGTTGACCTTCTGATTGCGGATATGAATGGTGTGGTGCGCGGCAAGCGCATCGAACGCACCAGCCTCCACAAGGTTTACGAGAAAGGCATCAACCTGCCGGCCTCCCTGTTTGCCCTGGATATCAATGGCTCTACGGTGGAAAGCACCGGCCTGGGTCTGGACATCGGCGACGCCGACCGGATCTGCTATCCAATCCCCGATACCCTGTGCAACGAGCCCTGGCAGAAGCGCCCTACCGCGCAATTGCTGATGACCATGCACGAACTCGAAGGCGACCCCTTCTTTGCCGATCCACGGGAAGTCCTGCGCCAGGTGGTGACCAAGTTCGACGAACTGGGCCTGACCATCTGCGCCGCTTTCGAGCTGGAGTTCTACCTGATCGACCAGGAGAACGTGAACGGCCGGCCACAGCCACCACGCTCGCCGATTTCCGGCAAGCGCCCGCACTCCACCCAGGTCTACCTGATCGACGACCTCGACGAATACGTCGACTGCCTCCAGGACATCCTGGAAGGTGCCAAGGAACAAGGCATCCCGGCCGACGCCATCGTCAAGGAAAGTGCCCCGGCACAATTCGAAGTCAACCTGCACCACGTGGCCGACCCGATCAAGGCCTGCGACTACGCGGTCCTGCTCAAGCGCCTGATCAAGAACATCGCCTACGACCATGAGATGGACACCACCTTCATGGCCAAGCC
>NZ_VYKE01000315.1:0-2642 GCF_032424515.1 Pseudomonas sp. JV245A | reverse complement strand
TGCGGTTTCGGAGACTGCGCATTCCTCGCGGCAAGCCGGCTCCTACAGGGAGGCCAGGGCCTTGGCCAGGCGCTGTGCGCGAGCGCTGGCGGCGAGGTCCAGCAGGGCCTGGTCGCGGGTCCATTGCTCGCGCCAGAGCTGTGGCCCCTGGGCGAAGGCAATGCCGATCTCGGGTTTCAGCGCCTCGAACTGCACGAACAGGCCCGCAAGCAGAATGTGCCCGCTGCTCAGCGCCGGGTTCTGCCGGCTGGCTTCGGCACAGCCGGCCAGCAAGCCCAGCAGTTGCAACTGCAAGGGCTGCGGCCAGCCGCTGTCCTGCCCCACGCCATACAGCCAGGCCAGCATGGCGCTCAGGACATAGATGTCTTCCAGGGTGCGGAACGGCTTGACGTAGGCATCCCAGCCGTCGCCGGCCAGCAACTCGCAGGCGGCGTTGTCCAGCTCCAGGCAGCCGTGGCTGATCTCCGGCATCAGGGCAATGGCGGGCAGGGTCTGGACCTTGACCCCGGGCTCGCCGGGATAGACCACCGTCAGGCGCAGGGCTGCGCGCTCCCCCGGGGCTTCGCAGCGAGCCGCCACCAGCAGCCAGTCGGCGGCATCGCCGGCGGTGACGAAATCCTTGCGCCCGTGCAGGCGCAGATCCTCCAGGCGGGTCTGCATGTCCGCCGGGCGCAGGCTGCGGCGTTCGGTCGCGCATAAAGCCCCCAGACTGGACGGCGCGCTGGGCCACAACATGCGCAATGCCGCCTGGTAGCCCACCAGGAAGGCCAGCCCCGGGGTGGCCATCAAGCGCCCGCCGCGCACCGCCAGTTCGAAGGGCGTGACGTTGCCCAGGTGCGCCAGCAAAGCCCCGTAGCCCTCGGCCAGGTCGGGGTTGGCGGGCAATCGTTCACGGCTCTCGAGCAGGGCTTGCCAGGGCATTCGAAGGTCCTCAGGGGCTGTCATATAAGCATCACCAAAGCTTCATGGCGATGACACCGGGGCTACATAGCCTGACTTTGCACAACAAAGTCGATTGGCTGCAACCCAAGGCGGGTCAGTAGCCCGCACGGAGATTCACGATGACTCAGATCGCCCGCATCAGCGACACCGGCACTGAACGCCGCCTGCAAGCCGAACGCCTGATCGGCGCGAAGGCTCTGCAAGAAGCCCAGGCCCTGCGTTTCAACGTCTTCAGTGGCGAGTTCAACGCCAAGCTCAAGGGCGCGGAACTGGGTCTGGACATGGATGACTATGACGTTCATTGCAGCCACATCGGTGTGCGCGACCTGAACACCGGGCGCCTGGTGGCCACCACCCGCCTGCTGGACCACCAGGCCGCCAACAGCCTGGGGCGTTTCTACAGCGAAGAAGAGTTCAGCCTGCACGGCCTGGTGCAGCTCAAGGGGCCGATCCTGGAGATCGGCCGCACCTGCGTCGACCCGGCCTACCGCAACGGCGGCACCATCGCCGTGCTCTGGGGCGAACTGGCGGAAGTGCTCAATCAGGGTGGCTACAGCTACCTCATGGGCTGCGCCAGCATTCCCATGCAGGACGGCGGCGTGCAGGCCCAGGCGATCATGCAGCGCCTGCGCGAGCGCTACCTGTGCACCGAGCACCTGCGGGCCGAGCCGAAGAACCCGCTGCCGAGCCTGGACATTCCGTCCAATGTGATCGCCGAGATGCCGCCCCTGCTCAAGGCCTACATGCGCCTGGGCGCGAAGATCTGCGGCGAGCCGTGCTGGGACGAGGATTTCCAGGTCGCCGATGTGTTCATCCTGCTCAAGCGCGACGAGCTGTGCCCGCGCTACGCCCGGCACTTCAAGGCGGCGGTCTGATGCGCCGGCTGCGGGTCTACGGGCGCATCGCCCGAGTGCTGCTGGTGGTGGCGCTGGGCCTGAGCATGGCCAGTATCTTCGGTTTGCTGGAACGCTTGGGGGTCGCCAACTCCATGGTCCGGCGCCAGCGCTGGTCGCGCTTCTTCATGGCACGCTTGAGCAATGCCCTGCCCTTTCAGGTCTCGGTGCATGGCGAGCTGCCCCGCCAACCGATGCTCTGGATCAGCAACCATGTGTCCTGGACCGATATCCCGCTGCTGGGCATGCTGACGCCGCTGTCCTTCCTGTCCAAGGCCGAAGTGCGCACCTGGCCGGTGGCCGGTTGGCTGGCCGCCAAGGCCGGCAGCCTGTTCATCCGCCGCGGCGCCGGTGACAGCCAGTTGATCCGCAAGCAGATGACCCGGCATTTGCAGGAGCAGCACCCACTGCTGCTGTTCCCCGAAGGCACCACCACCGATGGCCGTGGCCTGCGCACCTTCCACGGGCGCTTGCTGGCCAGCGCCATCGATGCCGACGTCTGCCTGCAACCGGTGGCGATCCGTTACCTGCGCGACGGCCAGATCGATACCCTGGCGCCCTTCATCGGCGACGACGATCTGCTCTCGCACCTGATGCGCCTGTTCGCCAATGACCGGGGCCAGGTGGAGATCCACCTGCTCAAGCCGATTGCCTGCCAGGGCCAGGAACGTGCGGCGCTGGCCTTCCAGGCCCAGCAAGCAGTGCAGAAGGCGCTGTTCGGTGATGTCATGCTGCCCGCCGAACCACGCCGCAACGGCGAACTGGTCGCGGCCTGAAACTCTCTGCAGGAGCCGGCTTGCCGGCGAA
>NZ_VYKE01000314.1:0-2680 GCF_032424515.1 Pseudomonas sp. JV245A | reverse complement strand
GCAGCAACTGGTGCTGCTCGGCAGCGCCCAGCAGCGGCAGGTCCCCCAGGCGCTGGCGCGGCTGCTGGACGATGCCCTGCAGCAACTGCACCCAGGACTGGGCCAGACGCTCGATGGTGGAAGCCTCGAACAGGTCGCAGGCATAGGTCAGGGAGGCCCAGAGGCGATCCCCGGACTCGAAGGTATCCAGGCTCAGATCAAACTGGGTCGTGCTGTCCTCGCCACTGAGCATCTGCACCTGCAACCCTGGAACCTCCAGGGTTGCAGCGTCCTGGCGGGCGGCCGCCTGGTGGTTGAACATCACCTGGAACAGCGGGCTGTAGCTCAGGCTGCGCTCCGGCTTGAGGGCTTCCACCAGTTGTTCGAAGGGCAGGTCCTGATGCTCCTGGGCCTCCAGCGCGGCTCTTTTGACCTGACTTAGAAAGTCGCTGAAGCTCAGTTGCCCGTCGACTTCAGCCTTGAGCACCTGGGTATTGACGAAGAAGCCGATCAGGCGCTCGGTCTCCACCCGGTTGCGGTTGGCGGTGGGCACCCCGACGCGGATGTCCGCCTGACCGCTGTAGCGGTGCAGCAGCACCTGGAACGAGGCCAGCAACAGCATGAACAGCGTGACCCCTTCGCGCTGGGCCAGCTGTTTCAGGGCCCCCGGCAAGGCGCCATCCAGGCTGATGCCATGGCGCGCGCCCTTGTGGCTTTGCTGCAACGGCCGCGGATGGTCCAGGGGCAAATCCAGAACCTGAACGCCGCCTTCCAGTTGCTGCAACCAGTAATCCAGTTGCCGCTCGCGCTCACCGGCTTCCATCCACTGGCGTTGCCAGGCCGCGTAGTCCGCGTACTGCACCGCCAGCGCCGGCAACTCGGCCTGCTGCCCCTGGCTTTGGGCGCCATAGAGCCGGATCAGTTCCTCCACCATCAACTGCATCGACCAGCCATCGGAAACGATGTGGTGCTGGACCAGCACCAGCACATGCTCGTCCTCCGCCAGGCGCACCAGGGTGGCCCGCAGCAACGGCCCCTGGCGCAGGTCGAACGGCTGACGTACCTGGGTGTCGATAACCTGCTTGATCAAGTCATCGGTGTTGCCGGCCTCCACCAGCAGGGACAAGTCTTGCTGGCTGATGGGCAAGCGGGCCTGGGCCGCGATCACCTGGGTCAGGCCCCGGGCGCTCTCGACAAAGTGCGTGCGCAAGCTTTCATGGCGGGCGATCAAGGCATCGAAACTGCTTTGCAGGGCCCGGCTATCCAGCGAGCCGCGCAGGCGCAGGGCCATGGGGATGTGATAGGCGCTGCTGTCGGGGTCCAGCTGCCAGAGGAACCACTGGCGTTCCTGGGCATAGGACACCGCCAGCGGCTGCTGCCGGTCCACCAGGGGAATCGGCTGGAGTGGCTGGGCAGTTTCCGGGCCCAGCAGGCGGACGAAATCTTCCAGCGACTCGCCTTCGAACAACAGCTTGAGGGGGGCCTCGATGCCCAGCTCCTGGCGGATGCGCGACATCACCTGGGTAGCCAGCAGCGAATGGCCGCCGAGCTCGAAGAAGTTATCGGTCAAGCCGACCTTTTCCAGTTTCAGCACCTGGGCCCAGATCCCGGCCACTTGCTGTTCGCGCTCGCTGCGCGGGGCCACGTGGGCCTGCTGCAACAGGCTGCCGTCGATGGCCGGCAAGGCAGCGCGATTGAGCTTGCCATTGGCGGTCAGGGGCAGCGCCTGGAGGAACAGCACATGGGCCGGAACCATGTAGCCCGGCAGGTGCTCGCGCAGCCCGGCCTTGATGGCGTCGCGCAGGGGCAGTTGCTCGGCAAGCGGGTCCTGGCCGTTCCAGTCCAGGCCGGCGGGCACCACGTAGGCCACCAGTTGCGGGCCGTCGGGACCTTCCGGGGCCAGCACCACCGCCTCGCGCACCGCAGGCAACTCCAGCAGCCGCGCTTCGATCTCCCCCAGCTCGATGCGGAAACCGCGGATCTTCACCTGGTGGTCGATACGGCCGATGTAGCCGATCGAACCGTCGGCCTGATAACGCGCCAGATCGCCGGTGCGGTAGAGACGCCCACCAGCCTCGCCAAACGGGTCCGGGACAAACCGCGCCGCACTCAAGTCGCCGCGGTTCAGGTAGCCCCAGGCCAGCCCGGCACGCCCGACATAGAGTTCACCGATGCAGCCCTTGGGCACCGGTTGCAGGTTGCTGTCCAGCAAATACCAGGACATGTCGGGGATCAGCTCGCCAATCGGGCTGGCCCCCGCCAGGCTCAGGTCCGCCACGGACAAGGGACGGTAGGTCACGTGCACCGTGGTTTCGGTGATGCCGTACATGTTCACCAACTGCGGGCGCTGATCGCCGAAACGCTGGAACCAGGGTTGCAGGGTATTGACCTCCAGGGCCTCGCCACCGAACACGATGTAGCGCAACCGGTGCGCAGGCTCGGCGCTGCAGGCCACGTGCATCAACTGGCGGAACGCCGACGGCGTCTGGTTGAGCACCGTCACGCCCTCGCTGCAGAGCAGCGGGTAGAAGTCCTGGGCCGAGCGCGCCACCTCCTGGGGGACGATCAGCAGCCGCCCGCCGTACAGCAGGGCCCCGAAGATCTCCCACACCGAGAAGTCGAACGCATAGGAGTGGAACAGGCTCCAGACATCCTCGGCGCCGAACTGGAACCACTGCTCGGTGGCCGCGAACAGGCGCAG
>NZ_VYKE01000313.1:0-2720 GCF_032424515.1 Pseudomonas sp. JV245A | reverse complement strand
CGTCCTATGGACAACCGATCACGCGCTGGAATCAGTGTTATATCCAGGAGGGAAACCTTTTCCATAGTGCGCCTTCCCTCCTCCATTTCGACCGCAGGTCAGTCCTGCTCCCCCTCCTCTCTCTTATGCTTACGATAACGGGAAAGCGAAATTCCCGTTTGGCGCTTGAAGTAGCGACACAAGTAAGACGCGTCGACGAAGTTCAGTTCGTCGGCCACACAGCCAATAGCCAAGTCACTGTATGAAAGAAGAGCCTTGATCTCCAAGGTTACCTGCCGATCGATCAAGCCCTTGGGTGTGTCATTGAAAAACGCTTTGGCCAACTGCGACAGGTAGAACGGCGTGATATTCAGTGCGTCGGCGTAGAACTTCACATCTCTGTGGCGCACACAATGTTTGCCTATCAATTCCCAGAAGCGCCAACTAAGCATTTCCTTCCGGCTGAATCCCCTGTTTTCTATCTGGTTGGCTGGAAGTTGCTCGGCTATTTTCAGAAAGAGATTCTGCAGCTGATTACGCAACATGATGCGTTGGTAGGTGGGACAGGTCTGCGCAATGTTCCGCATCTGTGTCACCCAGCCCTCTAGCAGCGGCATGTCGTCCTTGGAAGGAATGCAATGAGGATGGTCATGCAGAAATACGAACAAGGTATTGGGTAGTGGGTAGGCAACCTCTGCGGCAAAACTTTTCGGCATAAGGCAGAAAAACACCTTGAAGCGGCGCGAGCGACGTTTGAGCAAGGCAATAGTGTCCTCAGCCAGCAGCATCACAGCACCGCGCCTAACCGCATGCTCTTTGAAGTTAAGTGTGAAGTGGGCACTACCGCAGAGGCATACCAGCAGCGTCAAGTAAGCGTGACCGAAGGAGAGCGGTAAACCTTGCCCTTCCGCTAGCGTGGTTTCTCCGATCCGCATCGAGTCGTCAGGAGCGGAAAGTTTCGGAATGTGATGCATAGTGACCCAGCGCTACAACAAACAAGAGCCAAAATCCTATCACCGCTTGGCGCAGCTGTTTCGAAAAGTACCGAAAAAGCCGAGGTACTGGAGTGTACCGGTGATCTGACTCCCAATACTCTGTCCCGAACGAACCAATCCATTCGGGTACAGGACATGACACTTGAAACAGAACGACTCTTGCTTCGCCCCTGGCAGGCCACAGACGCCCCCGACCTATACGAATATGCCAAAGACGCCCGAGTCGGCCCTATCGCTGGCTGGCCCCCCCATACCAGTGTGGAGAACAGTGCCGACATCATCCGTACGGTCTTCAATCACCCCGAGGTGTACGCGATCGAACTGAAGGAAAATCGCCGCGCTGTTGGTTGTGTGGGCATTCTCATAGGCAGCAACAGCAATTTTGAAATCAGTGATCAGGAAGGAGAAATAGCCTACTGGATCGGCGTGCCGTACTGGGGCAAAGGCCTGACTCCGGAAGCAGTACGTGAAGTGATGCGACACGCCTTTGAAAACCTGAATCTCAAAGCACTTTGGTGTGGTTACTTCGCCAACAACATCCAGTCCTATGCTGCTCAATCCAAGTGTGGCTTTCGCTTTCATCACACGGAAGAAAACAAATACAACCAGTTCCTCCAAGACTATCGGACAGAACACATTAGCCGTATCACCTACCAAGAATGGCTGGAACATACGAAAGAGTAAGGGCACAAACCGAAGATCCCGGTGTACGGCGGC
This sequence comes from Pseudomonas sp. JV245A, assembly GCF_032424515.1. Taxonomy (NCBI): domain Bacteria; kingdom Pseudomonadati; phylum Pseudomonadota; class Gammaproteobacteria; order Pseudomonadales; family Pseudomonadaceae; genus Pseudomonas; species Pseudomonas sp. JV245A. The sequence goes on along the minus strand of NZ_VYKE01000313.1, from coordinate 1,029 downwards.
AACGACCGACGGACGCAGTCTGCGTGACGACGTATACCGCACGAACGCCGCAGAGGAGTTCAAACCTTACTTGGAGCTGCACGGAAAGCTAACCGGAATCCCCCGCTGCCCCAGAACTGCCGCGAACTGCCGCGAACTGCAACAGCTAGAGTGCGAAGCCTGCCGCAGGACAGCGCCGCGCTGCTGGCGAAGGCGCAGGAGGAACTGAATGCCCGTGAAAGTTAATTGAGCCTTATCAACACCCCAGTTCAGGAGACTTATGAAAATCTCACTTACCCAAGTAACGCAAAAAAACTATGAAGCGATTTGTGAACTGGAGGTCACTGAAGAGCAGGAAGACTACGTGGCAAGTAATACCTGGTCGCTCGTTGAGGCTGCGTACAACCCAGGTTACTTCACACGCGCCATCATCGCGGATGGAGAGCCCGTAGGCTTCTTTATGTGGGTGCAAGAGTCAAAAGGCAAAGTTTCTATCTGGCGCTTTATGGTGGACAAAGAACATCAGCGAAAATCCATCGGTAGAGTAGCGCTGGGCCTCGCCCTACATGAAATAAAACAGATCGCGGATTTGAAAGAAATTGAAATTTGCTACAACCCCAACAACATCGTAGCTAAAGGGTTCTACTCCAGTTTCGGATTTGTCGAGGTTGGTATGGATGCAGACGGCGAAGATATGCTGGCGAGGATCAGGATTTGAACTGCGCCAAATACAATTCGAGCGTTGCACAACAGTTCTAATTACCTTCAACTCCAACCGCTTATGGCTCAGGAGGGCGCAGAGTCTGTTTCTATTGTGCGAAACGTCCTGGTTGAACCTAACCACTTGTATCGGGAGTTGTGGATGACTTGCTCGATGGTGAGGGGCCTCAACGCTCCGACATCACCACCATCACTTCCGCATCCTCATCCCCTTCCGCCAGGTAGATATGGCCAATGCTGCTGTTGAAGTAGGCAGTCTCCTGCGGGCCGATGCTCACGGCCTCCCCGGTCTCGAACTGAATTCGCACACGCCCCGACAGCACCAGGGCA
>NZ_VYKE01000312.1:0-2724 GCF_032424515.1 Pseudomonas sp. JV245A | reverse complement strand
GGCGCTACCTGGAGGAGGGGCTGGTGTGCCAGGCCGACCTTGAAGCGGCGCGGGACTGGTACCGGCGCTCGGCCGAAGGCGGGGATTTTCGCGGGCAGTTCAGCCATGCGGCGGTGCTGGCCGATGCCGGGCGTATCGACGAAGCCGTGGCGTGGCTGCAACGGGCTCTGGCCGGTGGCAACCTGAATTTCCTCCGGGTGGCATGCGCTGCGCTGCTCAAGGCCACGCACCCCGAGATTCGCGACCTGGCCCAGGCCTATCAGCGGCGCGCAGCGCAATTGGGTGACGAACGGGATGGAGAGCGGCTTGCTGTGTTGTCTTAAATCACTATGATTCAAAGCTAATCGCTTTTAATCATTCTGATGCAGGTCTTGCCTCATGCCCGCGACAAAAGTACTGACCGCTCACATTCCATTGGACCTGGCTGATAAGGTCGATCAACTTGCTTCTCGCCTGGAACGCTCCCGGGCCTGGGTCGTGAAGCAGGCGTTGGTGGCCTGGGTTGACCAGGAAGAAGAGCGCTGTCGACTGACGCTTGAGGCCTTGGCAGATGTCGATGCTGGAAGGGTTGTCGATCATCAGTCAGTGTTGGCTTGGGCGCAGAGTCTGTCTGGCGACAACCCTCTGCCCTTACCAAAATGAGACAGCTGAAATGGACGAGCAAGGCCCTATCCGATCTGGCTCGGCTTTTTGAGTTTCTCGCCCAGGTCAATCGTTCTACTGCTGCTCGGACCGTGCAATCGCTGGTGCAGGCTCCAGATGCTCTTCTATCTAACCCACGATTGGGAGAGCAGTTGGAGGAATTCAAGCCGAGGGATGTTCGACGATTGCTGGTGGGGCATTACGAGATGCGTTATGAGATTCAAGGCATGGCCTTGTCCATCCTGAGTATTTGGCATGTCCGGGAAGATCGTTGAATCACTGAACCGCGCGCACAAAAAAGCCCATGACAAGTCATGGGCTTTTTCTTGCAGCTAGCTGCCGTCTTTAAACGTAGAAGGCCTTCAGCGGCGGGAAGCCGTTGAATTCCACCGCGCTGTAGCTGGTGGTGTAGGCGCCGGTGGACAGCCAGTACAGGCGGTCGCCGATGGCCAGGTTCAGTGGCAGGCCGTACTTGTAGTTTTCGTACATGATGTCGGCGCTGTCGCAGGTCGGGCCGGCGATCACCACTTCTTCCACTTCACCTTTCTTCTCGGTCCAGATCGGGAACTTGATGGACTCGTCCATGGTTTCGATCAGGCCGGAGAACTTGCCCACGTCGGTGTACACCCAGCGCTCGACGGCGGTGCGGGATTTGCGCGCCACCAGTACTACTTCGCTGACCAGGATGCCGGCGTTGGCGATCAGCGAACGGCCTGGCTCCAGGATGATTTCCGGCAGGTCGTCGCCGAAGTCTTCCTTGAGGAAGCGGATGATTTCCTCGGCATAGGTTTCCAGGCTGTTGGTGCGGGTGATGTAGTTGGCCGGGAAGCCGCCACCCATGTTGATCAGCTTCAGCTCGATACCGTCTTCTTCCTTGAGGCGCTCGAAGATCACCTTGACCTTGGCAATGGCGGCGTCCCAGACGCTGATGTCGCGCTGTTGCGAACCCACGTGGAACGACACACCGTAAGGCACCAGGCCCAGGTCGCGAGCGAGGATCAGCAGGTCCATGGCCATGTCGGTCTGGCAGCCGAACTTGCGCGACAGCGGCCAGTCGGCGGTGGTGGAGCCTTCGGTGAGAATGCGCACGTAGACTTTCGAACCCGGTGCGGCCTTGGCGATGTTGCGCAGGTCGGCCTCGGAGTCGGTGGCGTACAGGCGCACGCCCTTGTCATAGAAGTAGCGGATGTCCTTGGACTTCTTGATGGTGTTGCCGTAGCTGATGTTGGCCGGGTTGACGCCGCGGCCCAGCACCTTGTCCAGCTCGTAGATCGAAGCGATGTCGAAGCTGGAGCCTTTTTCGTGCAGCAGGTCGATGATCTCGACGGCCGGGTTGGCCTTGACCGCGTAGTAGACCTTGGCGAATTCGAAACCGGCGCGCAGGTCGTCGTAGGCCTGGGAGATCATCTGGGTGTCGATGACCACGAACGGGGTTTCTTGCTGGTCGGCGAAAGACTTCATTTTCTGAAAGGTTTCGCGCGCGAAATAGTCTTCGACGTTAATCGACATGCGTTGGGAACTCCTACTGGCAAACGTTGGTAATCAATGGGTTTAAGGACATGTCATTGATGACAGTGCCTTGTGAACGTCCTCCGTATCCCCACTTTGGTTCGCCTACTTCCCAAGGCATGTCGCCGAAAGCAAAAAGGCCATGGGAAATCTGCCCTTGGCCTTGCTGTCTCGTCGTCAGTACTTGAGCCGGATGGATCGTTTCCAGCATGGACGTTCGGCGCGAACTTTAGGCGGTGAGGGGGCTGAGATCAACAAAAAATGTCGCGTTTTTGCACTTGTCTGACGTGCGTTATCGACACCTCTCTTTGTAGCCGACACAGATGACGGACAGATGTTCCCGAAGAATTCTCGAGTGTTAAAAATACCTGCACGTTCGACGCTTTTGCGTGCCAAGTAGCTGGGAAGTATGAAAGCGTCAACATCGGCGACGTTAGCGGCGAGAGGGCGGTTTGAGGGGGATTTTGGCTGTTTCGGAGGAGGGCGCCGGACAGCTCTGACCGGGGCGGCTGTTGATATTTTTTTCCGGCGTGTGGGTGGGTCAAAAACACCTGGTGGCGAGGGCGCTTGCTC
>NZ_VYKE01000311.1:0-2726 GCF_032424515.1 Pseudomonas sp. JV245A | reverse complement strand
GGCGCTGAGCCCGGTCACCACCAGGTCGACCCGGCCGCTGGCCGGCTCGAACACCCGCAAGGTCAGGGTGCCGTCACCGGCGTTGCTGAAGCTGCAGGCCAGGGGCGCCAGGCGCTGCTCGATACAGGCGCGCAACTGCGCCAGGGTGATGGCCGCCGGCATTTCAGCGGCGCCGCAGCAGCAGGCCCGCCAACAGCCCGACGCCGGCCAGCAGGGCCACGCTCAACAGCGGTTTGTCCCGCACCCAGCGCGCGCCCTGGTCCAGGGCCTGGCCGTACTTTTCCTGCAATTGCCCGGCGGCTTCCCGGGCCATGCCGCGGGCTTGCAGCTGCTCATCATCCAGCCACTCACCCACCACGGCCTCGGCCTTGCCGGCCACCTTGCCCACTGTGCCCTTGATCTGTTCGCTAGCCATGCTGGCGCTCCTTCTACTGCGGTTCATGAATGGCAGAGGCCCGATACAGAGCCCTGCGCAGAATCACAGGATAGAAAGGCCCGCCCCCGGGCAAAAGGCGCATTTGCACTGGTTGCACTGGTGCATTTGCACCGGGTCAGCCGGCACTGCCGGCAAACAGCCCGCGCTCCCGGGCCCAGACAATGGCCTCGCCGCGGCTGTGCACATCGAGCTTGGAGTACAGGGTGGCCACGTGATTGCGCACGGTGTTGGGGGCCAACTGCAGTTGCGCGGCAATTTCCTTGTCCGCCAGCCCCTGGTAGATCAGCCCCAGGACCTCGCGCTCGCGGGTGGTGAGCTCGGCAGAGGTTACCGCCGGGGCTTGCGCGCTGCGGGTGTTGCGCACATTGGCGAGCTTTTCGATCAGGGTCTGGCTGAACCAGGAGGCATCACGCATCACCTCCTCGATGGCGCCCACCAGCTCCAGCTCCGAGCGCTTGCGCTCGCTGATGTCCATCAGCACCAGCAGGTAGCAGGGGCTGTCCTGGATCAGCACGGTATCGGCGTAGGCCACGCAGTCCACCTGCTCGGCGCCCTTCTTGCGCACCTTGAGGTCCAGGCCCATGACGTTGCCGCTCTTCTCCAGGCGGCCGAACAACTGCTCGGCTGCCTGGGGCTCGGCGATAAAACCGATGTCCTGCACGGTCTTGCCGAGCAGCTCTTCACTGCTGTAGCCGCAGGTGTCGAGAAAGGCTTCGTTGACATCGACGATCTGCTGCTCGGCGCTGCACACCAGGGTCGGCACCGGGGTCAGGCGGAACGACTTGGCGAAACGCTCCTCACTCTGGCGCAAGGCGATCTCGGCCTTGCGCCGCGGCTCCAGGTCCATGAAGGAAAACAGCATGCAGTCCTCGTCGTTGATGTCCAGCGGCTGGCCGGCGACGATCACCAGCTTGCTGCCGCCCTCGGGCAGGCGCAGCTCGGCCTGCATCTGCGGGATGGTCGCGCCCTGCCCCAGGCGTTCGACGGCCAGTTCCTTGTGCTCGGCGTCTTCCAGCACGTCCAGCTCGTACACCGAACGGCCGATCACCTGGTCCCGGGCATAGCCGGTCATCTCCAGGAAGCCCTGGTTGACCTTGATGTAGCGCAAATCCCCCAGGCGGCAGATCACCGCCGGCGCCGGGTTGGCGTTGAAGGTCTTCTCAAAGCGCTGCTCGGCGCTGGCCCAGTCGGTGGCGTCACTGAGGATCAGCACCAGGGACTCCGGCGCGCCATTACGGTCCTCGAGGATCATGCTGCGCACCCGGTGCACCCAGTGCCGGGGTTCGCCATCGATCTCGGCCTGGACCTCCACCACCACGTCGCTGAAGGTTTCTCCGGCAGCCACCCGGTTGATGGGGTAGCTGTCCAGGCCCAGTGGATGGTTGTTGCGGTAGCGCAAGGCATAGCGCCGGGCGTATTCGCGCAGATTGCCGCCCAACTGCTCGACCGTGCTGACGCCGTGCATGGCCAGGGCCGCTTCATTGGCCCAGAGCAGGGTCCGGGCCTTGTCGGTCTCGATCAGGATCACCCCGTCGGACAGGCCGGAGATGATCTGCTGCAATTGGCGGCGGTTGGTTTCGGTGGCAAGTACGGCCTGGCTCATGGCATCTCCGGAAGAACCCGACGCTGCGCCAAACATCCCGCACGCCGGAAAAAAGGGGGCTGCAACTACGACCACGGCGCGCCGCCATCGTGCCCCGGCCCGAGCGCTGGAGCCCCTTTGGGCAAAGGAGTAAGCTGCCCCGTCCGGATTGCGGGCCAGCCGCCAGCCCGGCGACACCGGCCAGCCGCCCCTCGAGGAATGACGCATGATCACCATCCGTGAAGCCGACAGCCGCGATATCGACATCCTCCAGGCCATTGGCTGCGCCACCTACCGCGAGCACTTCGCCGCGATCTGGAGCACCGAAGGCATGCAGCAGTTCCTGGCCCAGGACTTTGCCCCCGCCCCCCTGGAACAGTCCCTGGCCGACAAGCACCTGCACCTGTGGCTGCTGGCCCTGGACCCGCAGCAGCAGCCCATCGGTTTTGCCAAGCTCAACTGGAACCGGCCACTGCCCGATGGAGACCGGCGCGGGGCCGAACTGCAGAAGATCTATCTGCTCAAGTCCGAGGCCGGCAAGGGCTATGGCCGCCGGTTGCTGGAGCATGTGCTGCAACGGGCCAGCGCTGCCGGTGAGCCCTGCCTGTGGCTGGACGTGCTCAAGAGCAACAGCGGCGCCCGGCGCTTCTATGAAAGCGCCGGCCTGCGGCAGGTCGACGAGGTGCCGTTCAGCACCGACCTGGAACA
>NZ_VYKE01000310.1:0-2783 GCF_032424515.1 Pseudomonas sp. JV245A | reverse complement strand
GGCCCACTGCGGCAATCGCCTGGTCGATGCGCTCCTTGCGCTGGCGCGGGCTCAGGTGCGGCTGGCGGGCAAAATCCAGGCCGAAGGCGACGTTGTGCTCCAGGTTCAGCCAGGGCAGCAGGCTGGGGTCCTGGAATGCCACCGCGACCCGCGGATGAGGGCCGTCGAGGGGCTCGCCCAACAGGCTGACCTGCCCGGCGTGGGGCTTCTGCAGGCCGGCCAGGACCCGCAGCAGGCTGGACTTGCCGACCCCGCTGGGGCCGAGAATGGACACCACTTCGCCGGCCTGCAGGTGCAGGTCGAAATCCTCCAGCACCGTGTGCCAGCCTTGCGCCGCGGGGTAGCCGAGGCTGATCGCCTGTGCGTTCAACAGGCCGCTCATGCTGCCGCATTCCGCGCCTGGCGTTGCAGTTCGGCGCGCAGTTGCACCAGGCTCGGAGTGACGATGGGCACGAAGGCCGACTCCCGCCAGCGCCGGGCAAAGCCGCTGCCGAACTCGCTGAGGTAGGCCTTGCCGCCGCTGGCCTGCAGCTCCAGTTGCACGGCGTTGGCGGTGGCTTCCGCCAGGGCGATGCGCACCCGGAACAGCGCCCCGGGTTGGCTCAGGAAGCGCCCGTCGAGCAGGCCGCTCTTGAGTTCGCCGACGGTCTGTTCCAGGTGCTGGCGTTGTTCCAGCAAGGGTTCGTGGAGGATCGAACGGGCGCCCTCGACGTGCTTTTCCACCTCGCTCAGGGCCCGGCGCGCCAGGCCGATGGCCAGGGCGCATTGCAGGCCGAGAAAGGCCGGGCGCACCGCCGGCAGGAACACTCGGGCATCCTCGTGCAGCAGCCAGTCACGGGCCACCGCCACCTGGTTCAGTTCCAGGGCCGCGGTGTTGCTCGATTGCAGGGCCATCAGTTGCAGGTCATCGGAGCGCTGCAACCCGGGCAAGGCATCCGGGATCGCCAGGATGAACGGCGCGCCGCCCTCCTCGCGCTCGATGGCCGCCGCCACCACGAACCCGCTCTTGCGCAGGTTGGTGACCCAGTGCAAACGACCGTTGAGGCTCCAGCCCTGCTTCTGTTCCCGGGCCCGGACCTGCAAGGCCTCGATCCCCGAGAGAAACTTCATGGCATTGGACAGCCCGGTGGCACCGGCCAGCTCGCCGCTGAGCAACGAGGGCAGCAGGCGCTGGCGCAAACCGGCATTGGGGCTGTGCAGCAGGTATTCGATAAAGGCTCGCTGGCCCCAGCAGACAAAGGCCGCCGCCAGGGAATGGCTGGCCACGCTGGCCATGACTTCCAGAGCATCGGTCAGGTCGCCGCCGCTGCCGCCCTGGGCCGGGTCGATACCGACCCGCAGTACCTCGGCGCCCGCCAGCCGGGCGAGGACCTGCTGCGGGTCGCACTGGCCCTGGTCGAGTGCCTGGGCCTGGGCATCCAGCCATTCACTCAATTGCGCATCGAGCATGTGGTTTTCTCCTTGAAAGGGGGCGCCGCGCAACCGCCGGCGCCCTGGCTCATTGACCTTGCACTGACCAGCGATACTTGGCCAGCTCGGGGTTCAGTTCAGTGCCGGCGAACACGTTGGCGAAGTTGCACAGGGTGGCCAGGCTGATGCCCAGGATCACTTCCAGGGCATTGCCTTCGCTGTATCCTGCCGCCTTGAACTGGGCATAGCCGGCGTCGCTGACCTTGCCCCGGGTGGCGATCACTTCCCGGGCAAATGCCGCCAGGGCTTCCAGCCGGGCTTCGGGCAAGGTGCTCTGCTCGCGCAGGGCGCTGACCACCGGGTCCGCAAGTTTGGCCTTGTTCAGGGCCACCGAAGTATGACCTGCGACACAGAAATCGCAGCCATGGGTGGTGGCGGCCACCAATTGCACCACTTCACGCTCCGCCAGGCTCAACTCGGCCTTGCCGTTGAGGGCGGACACCGTGACGTAGGTTTCCAGGGCCGCCGGGGCATTGGCCAGGATGCCCAGCAGATTGGGGATAAAGCCCGAGTTCTTCAGCGCGTTCTCAAGAAAGGGCCGAGCGGCTTCTGGAGCCGTGTGCAAGGTGTGTAGAGTGACGCGGGACATGGAGTGGACTCCTGCTGTGTAGGTGTGCGTCAAGTCTGTTGGTTATAAGAATTCCGATCCATATTCTAAAGTAGCGATTACTTGCTTCTGAGTGTTTCCCTTAGATGATTTCGTCAAGCCCACTGGTTGATTGGTTATTAGAAGGCCTGGAACTCGATGCCAGCCTGTTTCACGTCGGACGCTACTGCGGAGGCTGGCACGCCAGCACCCAGGGCCTGGCCCGGGCCAGCTTCCACCTGATCGTCCAGGGCCATTGCTGGCTGCATATCGACGGCGCGCCCCAGGCCCTGCGCCTGGATGCCGGGGACGCGGTATTCCTGCTGCAGGACCTGGGCTACCGGCTGTCCAGTGCCCAGCAGGCTGAAGCGGCGCAGCAACTGCCGCGCACGCCCATGGTGCCCCTGGAGCCGGGAGCCCAGGACGGTGTGGGGCTGGTCTGCGGCTTTTTCCATTTCAAGCCCGGGCTGTCCTCGCTGATCATCGACAGCCTGCCGGGCTGGCTCATCCTGAGGGCCGGCGACCCGTCCCTGAGCGCCGCCCGGGCGCTGTTCCAGCTGATTCTAGAAGAATGCCAGCGCACCCCGGCGCCCTCCTCGGCGCTGCTGGAACGCCTGAGCCATCTGCTGTTTTTGTATGTGCTGCGCCAACAGGTCAACGCCAACCAGGACCTCGGCGGCCTGGTGGCCCTGGCCCGCCACCCGGGGTTTGCGCCGCTGCTGGAGCA
>NZ_VYKE01000309.1:0-2848 GCF_032424515.1 Pseudomonas sp. JV245A | reverse complement strand
GACACCGCCGCCGCACCGACCTGGGGGTTGAGGTTGGCGATCTTGAAGTCGTCGAGCTTCAGGCCCTTGCTGGCCAGGAAGTTGCTGAAGGCGAACTCCCAGGGCCGGCCGCGATGCAGGGCCAGGCGCTGGCCCTTGAGGTCCTCGATGCTCTTGGCCGTGGACTGGGTGGGCACCACCAGGTAGATATTGTTGCCGCTGCCGCCGGGCACGATCAGCTTGCCCGGCACGCCGCCGGCGCCGGCGATCACCGACGGCAGGTCGCCACGCACGGCGAAGTCGATGCTGTTGTTGCTGAAGCCTTCGTTGATCTGCGGCCCGGCGCCGGCGTGGGGCAGGGCGATCCACTGCAGCTTGATGCCGCGCTGGCTCAGTTGCTGTTCCAGCCAGCCATCCTCGATCACCCGCCCGGCGATGCCGCCGAACACCGGCTTGCCGCCCTGGGTGAAGGCGACGATGGCAATCTTCACCGACTCGGGGGCCGGGTTGGCCAGGGCCGTGACACTGATCAGCAGCCCGGCCATAACGGCCAGGGTATTGCGCCATAAACCTTGCATTGCACTCTCCCTCAAAAAATAAGCCCTCAGCCCCGCCAGCCCTGCGCCGGATATCGCGGTATTTCCTGTAGGAGCCGGCTTGCCGGCGAAGAGGCCCTTGAACCTTGCCTCGCCCTTGCGGACGCCTTCGCTGGCAAGCCAGCTCCTACGAGGGGCGGTGGTGGGTACTGGTGTCGGAAGGGATAGAGCAGATTGCATGCCAGGGCCGCTACAAAGCGCTGCAGGCCTTGCCCGGCAAGGGCTTCAGGCAGATCGACAGGCCCTGGCCCAAGCCGCCGCTGCTGATCTGCGAACAGGCAGGTGCTGGCCGATTGCTGCTCCAGCAGCAGGTGGGGAGCACCCTCCAGACATATTCACAAAAGGAATATCTAAAGATTAATTAATAATTATTTAGTCTAAATATCTTCGTGCACTATTGAGCCCGCGCTTTTACTGCCAGGAATGCACCATGTCGCTGATCACTCATCCAAACGCCCGTGAATTGACCAAGTCGGTACGGGCCACCGTTCTGGTGTTCAAGGACCCGCGCTCCCAGGAATTGCTCAGTCGCATCGAGCGCCTGGCCCCCAGTGAGGCCAATACCCTGATCATTGGCGAGACCGGCACCGGCAAGGAACTGGTGGCGCGCCACATCCATCACCTGAGCCGCCGCGGGCGCGAGCCCTTTGTCGCGGTGAACTGCGGGGCCTTTGCTGAAACCCTGGTGGAAAGCGAACTCTTCGGCCATGAGAAAGGCGCCTTTACCGGTGCCACCACCCATAAGGCCGGCTGGTTCGAAGCGGCCAACGGCGGCACGCTGTTTCTCGACGAGATCGGCGACTTGCCGCTGAACATGCAGGTCAAGCTGCTGCGGGTGCTGCAGGAGCGAGAGGTGGTGCGCCTGGGCTCGCGCACGCCGATCCCGATCAATGTGCGGCTGGTGGCGGCCACCAACGTCAACCTCGCCGATGCGGTGGTGGCCGGGCATTTTCGTGAAGACCTGTTCTACCGCCTGCACGTGGCCACCATCCGCCTGCCGCCGCTGCGCGAGCGCCCGGGGGACATCCTGCCCCTGGCCGAATTCTTCCTTGAGGAACACTGCCAGCGCCTGGGCTACAACCGTGCCTCGCTGACCGAAGAGGCTGAACGCAAGCTGCTGGAGCACAGCTGGCCGGGCAACATTCGCGAACTGGAAAATGCCATCCACCACGCCTTGCTGGTGTGCCGCCAGCAACGGGTGGCACCGGGGGATCTGCACCTGGTGGACATGCGCTCCTCCGGCATCCGCCAGGAACAGGCGCCCCTGGCCGTCCCGGGGCCTCAGGCGCCGGCAGACCTGGGCCGGGCCTTGCAGGCGCTGTTCGAGCAGAACATTCCCGACCTGTACGAGCACATCGAGGAAACGATCTTTCGCGAGGCCTATCGCTACTGCCATGGCAACCAGTTGCAGACCGGGCGCCTGCTCAACATCAGCCGCAACATCGTGCGCGCCCGGCTGGAAAAGATCGGCGAGTTGAACAAGCCCCTGGCGACTTCCGCTTCCTAGATCCGCTTCCTGGACCCGAGAACCGGCCCGGGGCTTTTTTTGCCCGGGGCGGTTGACGCCTGCCGGCTTGATCTTTAGTCTTTGGAACGATCATTCCAGAAAGGTAATAGCCGTGCGTCCCAAGGAGTTCGACCCCGAGCAGATTGCCGATGCGGCCATGCAGGTGTTCTGGCAGCGCGGTTACGCCGCCACGTCCATTCAGGACCTGGTGGAAGGCACCGGCCTGAGCCGCAGCAGCCTGTACAACGCCTTCGACAGCAAGCACGGCCTGTACACCTGTGCCCTCAAGCGCTACCAGCAGATGACCAGCGCCAATATCGAGCTGCTGGGCGCCGACGCACCCGCCAGGGAACTGGTCCGGCGATTGCTGATGCGCATCGTCGACAACGAGCTGGAAGACACCCGGCGCCTGGGCTGCCTGGCGGCCAATGCTTCCCTGGAAATGGCCGGGCAGGACGCGGCGGTGGCTCAGCTCGTGGCGCAGAATTTCCAGCGTATCGAGGCGGCCCTGGAGCAGGTGCTGCGTCGCGGCCAGGAGCAGGGGGAGATCGACCCGCAGAAGAATCCCCGGGCCCTGGCCAGCTTTGTGGTGTGCACCGTGCAGGGCTTGCGGGTGCTGGCCAAGGGCAGCCTGGCGGAGCAACGACGCCAGCGCCTGCTGGATGTGGTCGAGGTGGTCCTGGCCAGCCTGTAGCAGCCGGCGTGCCGGCGAAGGGCCCCTCACAATCTGCATCAGGTTCCAGGGCGTCTTCGCTGGCAAGCCAGC
>NZ_VYKE01000031.1:0-53535 GCF_032424515.1 Pseudomonas sp. JV245A | reverse complement strand
CCCGGCCCAGGCCTTCGACCCGTTGCGGGACCGCCGGCGTTTCACCCTGAACATGCCGGAGCAACTGGAGCCGGTGATCCTGCCCTTGATCCTGGCGCACCTGAACCGTGTTGCCCCGCACCTGGAAGTGCGCAGCACCAGCGTGCACTGGGCCGACCTGAAGCTGGAGATGATTGCCGGGCGCATTGACCTGGCCATCGAACTGTCGCGGCTCACCGACCCGCAACTGCAACAGCAACTGCTGCTGCAGGATTCCTTCTGCGTGATGGCCGGCCCCGGCTTCAGCGGCGAACTGACGGTGGAACGCTACCTGGCGGCCGAGCATGTGGCGGTGACCTCCAGGCGCCGGGGCATCTGCGTCGAAGACCTGGCCCTGGGGCACCTGGGGGTGGTACGGCGCATCCGCCAGCACTGCCAGCACTTTCTCACCGCCGCGCAATTGGTGGCCCAGGGCGATGGCCTGCTGACCCTGACCCGCAACAATGCGCAGTTGATCAACGCCGGGCTGGGCAACCGGATTCTCGACATGCCCCTGACCCTGCCCGAGGTCTGCCTCAACCTGTACTGGAGCAAGCAAGTGCAGAACGAGTCGGCCAACCGCTGGCTGCGCGGGCAGTTGCTGGAGCTGGCAGGGCGCAGTTGAACGGCTTGATGCCCGGCCCAAGCGCCGTTGTGCTGTAATTTGCGGCCACACACGCACAAGGAAACCTGTGGATGCACGAGTCCGCCCGGCATATCGTCGATCTGTACCAGCGTCATGCTCGGGCCTGGGACCAGCGTCGCAGGGCCAGCCCCGAGGCCTTCGAGGGAGAGCAGGCATGGCTGGAGCGCTTTCGCCGGGTCATGGGGCAGGGCGGCCAGGTGCTGGACCTGGGTTGCGGAGGTGGCGAGCCGATTGCGCGCAACCTGATCGAACACCAATGTGCAGTCACCGGCGTCGACAGCTCTGCCACCTTGCTGGACCAGTGCCGCCAGCGCTTTGCCGGGCAGCAATGGATCCACGCTGACATGCGCAGCCTCGCCCTGGACCAGGATTTTGCCGGCATCCTCGCCTGGAACAGCCTGTTTCACCTGAGCCCGGACGATCAGCGCGCCATGTTCGCCGTTTTCGAACACCACGCCGGCCCGGGCTGTGCCCTGATGTTCACCAGCGGCCTCGAGGCAGGGGAGGCCATCGGCGAATTCGAGGGCCAAGACCTGTACCACGCCAGCCTCTCCCCAGGGGAATACTGCACCTTGCTCGACACCCATGGTTTCGAGGTGGTGCAGCACATCAGCGAAGACCCGGACTGCTGCGGGTTCACCGTTTGGCTGGCGCGGACGATAGATTGAGGCTCAGAGCACCTTCAGGTTTTTGGCGATGTCCCGCAGGCAGATGCCCAGGGCACGTTTTTCGAAGTCGTGCGGGGCAAACCCAAGGATGAAATCCGCACGTATCAACGACTGAACCACCGCATCGCTCTCATCCCGAAACTGCTTGCGCTTGAGCATGTCGGTCACCTCCGGGGCGTACCACTGGTAGCGCTCCTGCAGGTGGAAGAATGTGGTGAACTCGCCCCAGGCCCCGTTACCAGTGACGGTCAGCTTAAGTTCTTCCTCGGTGATTCCAGAGATCCCAAGCGCCGACCCCTTGAGGGTAAAACTCATGTCCAGGGGGGCGGTGGGGTCAAAAGGATGGGGGATTGTATGGGCGGGGTCGTCATCCCCCTTGATCGAGGAGTTGCACGGGTGACAAGAGGGCACCAGGTTGTACAGCGACACCGCCAGATAGGGGTAGATCGACTTGGGCAAGAAGTGATCAAGGGGCGGCCGCATTTCCAGTTTCCTGGGGGTGCCGACACTCTGGCCGTGGTAATTCACATGGTGCAGGTGGCAGTAAGGGCAGATGCGCAGTGCATAACTGCCTACCAGCTTGTAGGCGTTCCAGCCGACGCCCTTGTAGATGAAATTGCTGTAGTCGAAGATTTCGCCCAGCTTGGTGATCAACTTCTCCATATCGGCCTGCCGAGCGCCGGACTTTGCGCTGGGTCGATTTCGCAAGTAATGATCAAGGGGCCCGGCTTTGTGTTTGACCTGTTGGATCACCCCGTGTAGCCGGCTGACATCGCCGACAAGTATGAAATCGCGCTCGCTCTGCAACACCTTCTTCAAGTCTGATGTGAAGGGCGGATAACCGGCGAAGGGTGACTTCCAGGCACTCATGGCCTTGTCAAAACGCTCGCCCAAGGTTTGCAGGTGCCGCTGTTTAGCGGTCGGATCCACCTTAAGCTTGAGCATGCGGGCCTCCGATCAGCACGCTCAACTGTTGTTGTACATGGTGCCTGAGCTCATCGTTGGCCAGTGTGTCGGCGATCTGCCAGGCGTGCCTGATGCTTTCCAAGTCTTGATCCTTGCGGTTCAACACATCTGAGAGTTTGGTCAGCAGGTTCAGGTTGAACTCGCCCGTGAAATCTCCCACCGCGAATACCGAGTTCAAGGTTTGCTTGGGGGTGTAGCCGAAGGCATTGGTCAGTTGCTGGTTGTCCAGGTCGAACAGGCGGCCGGCGGGTGTATCGGCGGCGACGATCAGTGAATGGGTGGAAATGAACACGTGGGTTCTTTTCGCCAGGGAACCGAATTGCCCGATGAATTTCAGCAGGCTGTCGATGTACATGCGTTGCCACTTGGGGTGCATGAACATCTCGCCTTCATCGATGCACAGCAGCATCAACCTATCCTGCGACTCGCGCTCGAACTCGCCGAAGGCCCGGGCGGTGGAGCAGTACAGCGACATCATGCTGGCCTGGCCGGAGCTCAGTTGCTTGAAGGAGAACTTGAGCAAACCGAGTGCAGCCACTTCGGAAAACACACCTTCATGTTGACGGATCTGGTGACCGGCTTGCTCATCCAAATAGGCCAAAGAGGCCAGTCGCCTCCAAGTATTGACGTTTTTGAACAAGGGACGGACTACATCCAGCGCGTTGCGGGCCTTGAGCAATTGCTCGGCCAAGAAATCGTTTCCTGCCAGCAGAAGCAGTTGAGGGAAGTCAACCAACAGCAAGTCGTTGAGCCACGGGCCGTGAACTTTGATCATTGCCAGCAACGTATCAATCAACAGATGAAGCTGTTCATCAGTTACTCTGTCCAGGCATTCCAGGACGGCAAAGGAGCAGATAAACCTCGTCTGTACTGATGAGCGCCTGTCGATCTCATGAAGCCGGGTCTTCATTTCCGGCTCCAGGGCCTTGTAGGTTCTGGCTCCGTCCGCGGAATATGACTTCACCAAGTCAACCAATGAAGCCGGCTTGAGTTTTATTTCCGCCGTCGCCTCGGAGACGAAGGTGGCTTTGTCCTTGAGAAAGGGATAGGCATTAAATGCCGCAACCATCTCCGACTCCACGACCAGACCAAACCTTGGGCTGACATCTTTTACTTTTCTACGACGCAAGAGTGCGCGTCTGACCTTTTCAAACGGAGAGGTCGAGTAGAAAACTGCCGAAAAATCGGGCGGTACGCAAAACTTGTCTTGAGTGATCTGCAGGCTGGAGAGCAGCCTGGTCTTGTTAAGCGAAAGACCTTTCGATAGGTACAGCCCCTGTTCCGTTTCCCAAAGAATGCTGACTTTGGATTTAGACTCCCAATCAGCCAGTCCTTCGCACACCCCCAGCAACATCTCGGTCTTGCCACTGCCATTCTCGCCGTAAAGGGTAGTGAACGAGGCTACGTCTAACTGCTGTCGGCTGGAGGTGCGCGATGAAGGGGCTATTTCCAGAGTGAAAGGGGGGATGTCAGGCGGTCCCTCGGAGGGATAGACCACCACCTCATAAGCATCGGTTAATGGCAATACGGTGGGCTGTCCCGATTTTCCGACGAAAAAAAGCACATGGATCACAGTGCGGTCTGGCGACATATCGAATCCCTGATAATTGTTTTTCAGCTCTTGCTTTGAATCCTGGCTAGCAGGCCAGCGCACCGGCATAAATAGCTATGTGCCATTAGTAAAAAATGGCGCGTAGATTCGCACATGAGTCGGTTGCGGGAAATAGTCGGCCAAGCATTCAAGAGATTGGCGACTGTCGGGTTTTCCAGGTCGGGACGTTTGCCTCGGACAAAAAAAAGCCGCGTCCTACGAGAACGCGGCTTTTTCAGCTGGCCCTGGGGCCATTTGCGCTACTTGTTTTCAGTGTTTCATCATGCTGTGGTCCGGCGCATTCAGCGCTCGGGCTTGGGCTTCGACCTTGATGGTTTCCTTCTCGCCCTTGGCGTTTTCCACGGTCAGGGTCAGGGGCACTATGTCGCCGGCCTTGATCTGGCCGGTGAGCTCCATGAGCATCACGTGGTAGCCGTGGGTGTCCAGGCTGACTTTCTGTCCGGCCGGCAGGGCCACGGCGTCCACTTGCTGCATGCTCATCACGTCGTTGTGCATGCTCGACTGGTGGATCTGCACGTTCTTGGCCACTGGCGATTGCACCTCAACCAGCTTGCTGTCGCTGCTGGCGGTGAGGTCCATGAAGGCGCCGCTGGCGTGCTGGCCGGCTACGGTGGCGCGGACCCAGGCGTTGTCCACTTGGGTCGCGGCGCTGGCGGTGCCGCCCAGACCCAGCAGGGAAACCAGCAGCAGGGCAGCTTTGAGACGGGATGGGCGCTGTAGGGAATGCATTAACAAACCTCCATGACGGTGAGCAGGTCTTCCGCGCACTCTTGGGCGGTAAGGGACTGGGAAAGCCCCAGGCGCAAGGTGCCCCGGGAGTCGAAGACGAAACTGGTGGCGGTGTGGGACAGGGTGTAGGTCGAGCCGCTGGGGATCTTTTCGTAGAACACGCCGAATTCCTTGGCGGTGGCAGCGGTCTGCTCCAGGGTGCCGTACAGCGCCTCGAAGCTGGGGTCGAAGGACTTGACGTAGGCGTCCAGCACTTCGGGGGTGTCGCGCTCCGGGTCCAGGGTGATGAACACCACTTGCAGGCGGTCGCCATCACGACCCATCAGCTTCTTGGCCTGGGCCGCGCGGGCCAGGGTGGTGGGGCACACGGCCGGGCACTGGGTGAAGCCGAAGAAAATCATCGGCATCAGGCCGCGGTAGCTGGACAGCGACTTGGTTTCGCCCTGGGAATCGATGAGTTTGAAGGTGCGGCCAAGAATCTGATTACTCAGGTCCTTGCCGTATTTGAAGGACAGTCGGGGACTGTTGTCGCAACCGGCGAGCAGGCCCAGGCCGAGCACTCCGGCGCTGGTGAGCAGGGTGCGGCGAGTCAGCAGAACACTCATGAAATAACGCCCTTTGAACAGCCAGACAGGCAAAAACCCGCGCATGGTAACAAACAGACGAAAGCGGCGGCGGGCTAATTAGACCAATGCCTGCGGCCATCGGTCGCAGGCCGGGAAGGGCCGGGGCGTGGCTGCTCAGCTTTCCAGGGCGGCCATCTGCACCAGGGCGCGCACGGCGCTGCGGGTGGCCTGGGTCAGGGGTTGGGGCAGGCGGTCGAGCTCGAACCAGGCCACATCGCTGTGCTTGTGCGGCTCGCAATTGCGCGCCGGCATGGCCGGGGCCGAGGCCAGGTACACCGGTGATACCCAGTGCTCCTGGCGCAGCGGGTCGATCTGGTCGACCACGCACAACAGGCTCACGCCTTGAAGGGTCAGCCCCAGTTCTTCGTGGATTTCCCGGCGCATGGCCTGTTCCACCGGTTCCAGCCAGTCGACCTTGCCTCCGGGGAGGCCCCAGCAACCGGCTTCCGGGTCGCGAAGGCGCTTGACCAGCAGCAGCTGGCCGTCCCGGACAATCGCGACACCGCACCCCAGGCGTGGCTGTTGTTGCATGGCAGGTCCTCCTTGCACTGTTTCGGCGGGGCAGATACCGGGCAATGCCCGGCAGGCCCGTTCACCGTTGCGACAATATCGGCAGCGGCGCTTTCGGCAGATTATTGCTTTGTTGTTTATTTGTAATGACAGTTGGAAGTCACTGCCCGGGGCGTGGATCAGTGACGCCACACAGTGGCGCCGATCACTAGCAGCGCCAGCAGGATCAGCACCACCCCGGTGCCCCGTTCCAGCCAGGGCAGGGCCCGGGCAAAGCGCTCGCGCACCCGGCGGTTGCCAATGGCCAGGGCCACCAGCACGTCCCACAACAGCACGGCGCTGAACATCCACAAGCCATAGACCAGCTTCCAGCCGGCACTGGTCTGGGCCCCCACCAGGGACGCCAGGCTGACATAGAACAGGGCGTTCTTGGGGTTGAGGATGCCAGAGAGAAAGCCCATGCCCAGGCCACGCCACCAGGTGGCCCGGCCCAGCGGCCGGGCTTCGTCGTTGCCGCCCACCGCGGCCAGTGAACTGGCGCCGGCATGGCGGATAAACAGCCAGCCCATATAAAGCAGGTAGCCGCACCCGGCCAACTGGATCGCCAGGAACAGCGGGCTGCCTGCTCGAAACACCGAGACCCCGGCAAACGCCAGGACGATAAAGGCACCATTGGCCAGGGCGATGCCCAGGCAGGCGCCGGTGGCCGATCGCCACCCCGCGGCCATGGACATGCGTGCTACCAGGAAGAAATCCGGGCCGGGGGAGAGCAGGGCGAGAAAGTGCGCGGCGGCGACCAGCAGGAACTGTTGAATCATGGGTAGAGCCTTCCAGTGACGTGAAAGCCTGGAAGTCTGCGGCGCCGAGAGAGCCGGGGTATTGAAGAAAATTGCGCGGCCTCAGGCCTTGTACAGGCCCGGGGTTACGCCGACATGAGCCTTGAACACTCGCTGAAAATGCGCCTGATCGGCAAAGCCCAGGCGCTGGGCCAGGGCTGCCGACGCTTCCCCGGCCTGCAGCGAAACGCGGGCCTGGATGATCCGCTGGTTCAACTGGTAGGCATGGGGCGTCATCCCGGTGGCCGCGCGAAAGGCGCGGATCAACTGGTAGCGGCTGATTCCCGCCAGTTCCGCCAAGTGCTCCAGAGGCCTGGCCTGCTGCGGATCACACTGGAGGAAATCCACGACCCGGCGCACGCCTGCGCTGGCCCGGGCCGGATCGGCCGCCAGGGCAATCACCGGTTGCTCCCGGGTGGCCAAGCCACCGATGAACTCGATCAGCGCGGCCTCCTTGTGCTGCCAGCTGGCGTTGGAAAACAACAACTGGTTGAGCCGGCAAAAAGCCTGGTAGAGGCCACTGTCGTGGCTCAGCACGACCTGGGAAAGCGCCGACCCATGCTGCTGCGCTTCTTCGCGCACAGCGTCCACCCAGCGCGGGTCCAGGTGCAGCATCTGGTAACTCCAGGCGCTGCCTTGCAGGGGGTTGCAGGCATGGGCGCAATCGGCCGGGACAAATACCACGCTGCCAGCCCGGATCCGGGTCGGGCCCTGGGCGCCGCCGCTGAACACACTGACACCCCGGTCCACGGCACCGATGGACACCGTCGGATGGCTGTGGGCCTTGTAGTTGGCGCGGCTGTCACAGGCCCGGCGGCTTTCGACGTAAGGCAGGTTCGGGTCGCGCCAGAATTGGGCGGTGGAGGACATGGTGCGGTTCCGCGAAGGGCTGTAGAGACCGCGGCGACGCGGTGGGCGGGTTAGCCTAACAGGCCCCCCGGCAGGCTTGCCACAGGGTTGAAGGCCGATGGGGAGCCTTGACCGATCGGAGATTGCCAGCTATTTGATTCAAAAAAATATTTCAATGCTGTTTTTGAATTTCGCCCAGGGCGGAGGACTTTCCTTGGCGCCTTGGCCGCTCCCGTGAAATGCAACCGACCTGAAGCTTGGCTGGAAAGGGACGTCCTGCCGTTTTCATGACCTCTCGATCATGGCCATTACCCCGGCGAAACACTTCGCCCTATGCGTGAGGAACAACAATGAAAAGCTTGAATAGCCTGATGATCGCAAGTGCGCTTGTCATAGGGTTGTGCTCCACGACCCTGGTGGCCGCTGCACCACACTTTTCACCCCAGGGCCCGTTCTACGGCAACAATGGCACCCTCTCGATAAAACTGCCGTCGTCGTTTCAGGCACAGGTCACCTGTGGCATCAGCCTGAGCGGTTCGATCAACACTCAGGATGAAGCCAAGATCCACAGTGTGTTCATCAGCGGTAGCGGAATCTGCAAGTCCTTGCAGGCAAAGAATCTGCCCTGGATCTTGAAACCGGAAAACGTATTTTCCTTGAAGCTGGAGGGCGTCAGCTTTGTCGTCTCCAATTTCGTACCTGCCAGCAATTGCGGGGCCAATGACATATTCGTGACCTGGAACGGTCCCCTTCAAAAGTTGAGTGCCTTCAACCAGGCCCTCACTGGCAATTGCACACTGGCCACGCTGGATATCACCCTGCAGCCGCCACTGACCCTGGTCCCGTAGCCCCCTCGCGATACCCCGAGCTCCCGGGCCTTGTGGCCTCGGGCGCTCGGGGCACATTGCCTCGGCAGCGTAGAAACCGCTCAGGCACCTTGAAACTTGAAGGCGGGGGTGACCTTGAAGTCGCCGGAGACTTCGCCGGAATAGGTGGTGGATTGGTCCTTGCCCAAGTCGAGCTTCTTCACCTGGCCCGTAGTGCTTGCGAAGTCGATCTTCTTCAGGTCGACCCAAAAGGTATTGGGGGTCAGTGCCGACTCGAAAAAGTACAGCTTGCGTTGATGGTCCACTACAGTGCGCCAGCGAGTGGAGGAGATATTCGGTTCACCCGGGGTGGAGATGCCGTAAGGCACAGAGACGTTTCTGATTACGCTGAACACGCTGGCCAGGGAGACCTGCGGGCTCTCGTCCTTGGGAATAGCGTTGACATAGAAGGAGGCCCGGGCGAATCGATCCGCGGCGCGGTTGGTGCCCGGCAACATGACGGTGCCGCCAATGGATTTCCAGTAGGCATTGAGGGCCAGCTGTTCATCAAAGGTCGGGGAATTGGTCATGACCTGGAATTCCCGGCCATGGTGAATCACCGGTTTGCCCTTGATGTACTCGATGATCGCGCTGTCCCCCGTGGCGTCGGAAATCGACAGGTGCAGGGTCGCCAGGCGCGTGTCCCCGGGGACATTGGCCGTCACCAGGGTAAAGGGCTCTTTCTTCAGCGCGTCCACGGCCTCCGCCACGGTGGCGTAGTTGTCCAGCACATACTGGGCCCAGGCGGCGATGCTGAGGCCCGGCTTGCCGTTGTCGGGTACCGGGTACTGGGACTCCACCAGCCACAGCAGGTTGGTCACCAGGCCTGCCTGGTTGACGCCGTCGGTAGTCGCGATGTCATAGCCCGAGGCAATCACACTGCCGTAGCGCGAGGTCCACTTGATCGAGTTGGCTCCCACCTCACCATTACGCTGCATGCCCTGCGGGAAGATCCACAGATGGGTCGCCACGTCGGTTTTCCAGTCCATGGAACGGGCGGTGATCACGCTCTGGTTGCTTCCCAGGTAGGTCAGCCGGGTGCAGGCCTGGGCGAGGGGCAGGGACAGGATGATACTGCTGAGGGCCAGGACTAAGGCCCTAGGCACGGCTTTCCTGGGCAGTGGCAATACCTTCATTACCTTCATGGTGCTGATTCCTGTTTTATTCGGCCGAGAAGGCGCGGGTCTCTGAATTCATACCAGTCTTTTTCCTTGTCAAGAAAGCCCGGAGTGACCTGAAAATCGCCATAACCTCACTTTTAGCACTGCCTATACTGGATTGCGCAGCCGTTTCACCGCAGGACACACATAAACAGGAGCGTTTATGACTTTCAGCGAAATAGCCTATGAGCAGTCCGGGCCCGTGGTGATCATCCGCTTCAATCGTCCCGAGCAGCGCAACTGCATCGGCCCGGTCACCCACCGCGAGCTGATCGAGGCCTGGACGCGTTTTCGCGAGGATGACAACGCCCTGGTGGCAATCATCACCGGCACCGGCGACCGAGCCTTCTGCGCCGGCGGCGATCTCAAGGCGGCCGCGCAACTGGTGCCCAGCAGCGCCGAGGAAATGGCAGCCCACGACCGTGGCGAACGCCCGGGCATCATCGGCCCCAGCCGCTTGACCGAGATCTACAAGCCGATCATTGCCGCGGTCAACGGCGTGGCCTATGCCGGTGGCCTGGAGTGGGCCTGTTTTGCCGACATCCGCATCGCTGAAGAACACGCCTCGTTCGGCGTTACCTGCCGGCGCTGGAACATCGGCCTGGCGGATGGCGGCACCCAGCGCCTGCCACGGATCATCGGCATGGGCCGGGCCATGGAACTGATTCTCACGGGCAAGGTGATCGACGCCCAGGAGGCGTACCGTATCGGCCTGGTCAACGAAATAGTACCCAGTGGGCGCTCCCTGAAACGGGCACTGGAGCTGGCCCATGTCCTGGCCGGCCTGCCGCAACCGGCGATGCGTTCGGACAAGGAAGCGGCCGTGCGTGGCTATGGCTTGCCATTGGCGGAGGGCTTGAAGATCGAAGCGCAGTGCTTCAACCGCTCGATCCATCAACCGGAAACCCAGGAAGGGTTGCGGCGGTTCATCGAGCGCGATCATCCGGATCGGGCCAGCCAGCAGTCGCCCGGTACGCCGGGTATTGTCAGGAACTAACCCCCAGGGCGTGGCGGCCTGCACCCGATGCGGTGCAGACGGCAGGGCTCAGCCTGCTTTCTTGCAGATCATCTCTTCAGCCCCATGGCCCCAAGTGACAGCAGCCTCGCCCTGATGCTCCCAGAAGCTCTCGTTCTGCCCTAGGTAACGTGAGCCGCTGGCAGAGCTGGCCTCCAGCATCAGCGATTGCCGACCTTTATATAAGGCGGTGAGGGAGGGCGGTTCGGTCTGGAAGAAGGTGACACTGATACGGCCATTGCTCGCGCAATCGAACATGACCGGAGCGGAGGAGGTGACCAGCCCATAACCCGTCTGCAGTTCGACGATGCGCCGACGATAGCTATCAGCCACGCAGGCTTGCTGATCATCGGTCTTCCAGCACTCGTCGCGGCCCTTGATCCAGCCACGCTGTTCGGCCTTGAGCACATTGCCGCGCTTGCCGGCATTCTTCAGGGCAGCGCGATAAATAGTGGCCAACTTGCGGTCCAGTGCCGCGAGACCAGGGTTCTGGCAGATCAGTGCGGTTATCGACCCGGTCATCTTCTCACTGCAGTTGAATGAAGGACCTTGTTCGGCCGTTGCCAGAGAAGTGGCCAGCAGGGCCGATAAAGCGACACTGCTCACCATTGTTTGAAGGGGAAAGTTCATGGGTAACTCCTGATATCCAATATAACTAAACTAAATATTCATTTAGTTTAGTTATTTATAAGCGTCATATTGTCAGGGCAGGGTAGCTCATCCCGCGAGCCATATCTCGACACCCGGCAGCACTCGGCAAGACCCGCGGCGAGGTGTATTTGATAAAGGGCAGATCGAAGCTATCCTCACCAGGGGCAGCAATATCGATTATTTAAAATACATATTGAACAACTGGGCAGGAGCCAAGAAACATGACAGGGGAAGATCTGGTCAAGGCAATAGAAAACAATGCAACGCTCATGGGGCTGAAGGATTGTCCTTCCGTGCCCATTCAAATGAGCTGCGCTGTCTACGGGAAGGTGCAAAATGATGTTGGAAACGATGTCATTACAAATAACGGAAGCATGAAATACCAAATCGATCAGGCTCTTTTATTTCGCGGCCTGCACTCGGAGACAGCTGTTTGGCACTTTAGTACGGGACCAGTGGTTCATCATTTTGTCGTGATCCCTTGGTACAGGCAGTCAGCCCCTCAAGGGACCGTGTATACGGTGTTTATGGCCTACGAAGGAAAGTACCTGCTGGTTAATTATGTAAAACATAACAGCCCGGCCCCTGGTGAGATTAAAGGCTACAAGACAGCCTGGACGGAAAACGACTTGAGAACCATGCTCTCTGACTTGCTCACCAAGAGTAGTGCCTGGGAAGAATACTTCGGCAATGTCGGACCGGCCCAGGCGAATATAATCCACTACTACAAATACAAAACAACAACACTAGACTCTGCAGTTTCCAACGTGAATCGATACAGAGAGCTCTGTCGGTAGATTCCTTGGTCGTCCCGGCAATTAGCCAAAGCCCACCTTCAATAGTTCGATATGCAGGTGGGCCACAGTCAGCAACCACCTGAGTTTGAAAGACACACACCACATGTTCACGCGCGGTCGGAATCCGTGGGAGTCACGCAACTGGAAGTTTTTCGGCCCAGGGCCGGTGAAGTCCTGGGTTGGCTAAAAGGAGAAAAGGAATCAGGATTCGTTTGTCCAGGATGTCATTGCGAAGGCCCAGACGCGAGCGACAGCAGAGTGATCGAAGCCTGGCTTCAGAAGCTGTCCCTGAGGGTAGGAAGCGTTGCAGCTGAGCCTGGGTAATTCTTGGGTATCGTGACCCACATGAACATGTCATATCTACGCATAATGTATATTATGTTAAATATAATAACTCCAAGGCTCACAGGAGCTGTGATCAGCTATCAGGCTTGGATCACGCATCCGGGCGCTTTCGACGCTTTGAATTGGCGTACCCGAGCTGGTCATTTCCAGTTTTCGAAACCACTCACTGCTCAGATCCACCGATGGCTCGATCTGCACCTATAGGCTTCGACCAAGCCCATGAACGTGACGCAGCGAGCAATCGCATAGCTCCCACCCCATCATTGGAGTGCTTCACCATCGAATCGGATTGGCTGACGAACCCTGTACTCTCATGAAGTCCTGGGTACAGCAAAGACCCTTACAATTTCTTCAGCGCAAGCTGCGTCATAAGATCTGCTTTCATAAAAATCAAAAGCAGTTTCTGCCCCACAGCTGGAAAAATGTTTTTTCACTTCCTTCATCTCCTTCGACGCAAGCCCTCTATCATGTTCTCGTACTTTTTCCAAAAAACTGACTGAAGCTGGCTTTGCGCAAATAAAAATATTGGGTATGAGAACACCTTGCTGCGCCAGCCCTTCAAAGTCTGTAAAAGTCACGGCAAAAAAAACATCTTTACCTGTTGAAACCTCCAAGACTCTTAAAGTATTTAAAACAAACAAAGCGAGCCCTGTCAGGAAATCAGACACCCCGTCGCTGCTCATTTCATCCATCAGGTGCTTTAAGCGACCATACCTTGATACAAGCGGAATCTCTTCAAAGCTTTCATAGCTCTCGAAGAACACGTCCATATCATTGTACGGCTCTTTACTGATTACCTTGTTATAGAGATCTGTAAGCTTCATTACCAGGGGATACTCCATCCGTCGCAGGATGTTCGGGGGGGAACGTCAGGAAGTTCAATCAACGAGGGTGCGTGCTGGCTAGAACCACTTTCACTGGTATCACCTAGCCCTCAAGCTCATAAACCTCAATATCACGACCAATAACATATAGATCCCCTTCTTCGCGCACTTGATCAATGGATGCTGGATCAGCATCCAAAGCGTAATTTCCATCAATGTCGACACACCAATACTCGTCAAACTTCAACAGCCGAACCCCCGAGCAAATTGAATTGAATTGATGACCGCTAACTTTCGCGCTCAGCTCTTCGACGCCACGGACAACCACTTTGACTTTCTTCCAAACATCCCCATCAATACGATGATCTCTGGCATGAAATACCACCTGTGCTGCGAGTCGTTCGCCTGGCGCTAAATTAAACTCGAACGACAATAGCAAGCCATCTTCAAAACGGTGAAAAGCTTGTAATACCTCACTTATTTTTTCTGCAGTTTCTGACATTTTCATTTACCTGGTGATTTCTGGCCGTGACTTTCAAGTTGGTTTTTTTCAAGAGGATAGAGTTTGAAACGCCTCATGCCTCGCGTCGCCATGTCCCCCTGGACCACTCACCCCGTCACCGCCTGATAAACAACCCGATGCGCCTCGGTGGGCAGTGGCACTTCCCACTTGAACAGCATGCGGCGGATATCATCGTTGCGCAGCGAGGTGTCGCGCTGCTGGTTGCGCCGCATGATCTCGCCCTCGGGGCGCTCCAGGTAGAGAATTTCCACCTGCGCGCCGTAGCCGTAGAGCAAGTCCAGGGTGCGGTTGCGCATCTGCGCCGACAGGTGCGTCGAGTTCCACACAAAGGGTTTGTGCTCTCGCAGCAAGGCCTTGGCCCGGTCGATGGCGTAATGCGCAGCGGCGCCTTCATTCTGTCCATGGCGCAGGCCCAGGGCCTGGCGGGCGTCGTCGAACGACACCACCGGCAGCTCCGGGTGATGCTGTGCGGTCCAGGTGTCCTTGCCGCTGGCCGGCAGGCCCGAGAGCATCACCACCGACGAACCCTGCGGCGCGTGCAACGGGTAGTCGGGATGTACCCGGGCGCCACGCAGGTACTGAATGCGTGTGTAGTCGTCGGCAAAGGCCCGCGGTCCGTGCAGGCAGCCCTCCTCCTGCGCCAGTTCGCGCCACAGTTCGATGGCGTCCAGTACATCGGCCTTGCCGGCGTAGTTGCGGCCCTGCATATCGGCCTCGGCGACGGCACAGAGCATCCACAGCGGCAGTTCCCAGGACAGTTTGTGCAACAGGAACTCAGGGCTGCGGCCGCTGCGATCACCCTGCAGGGCGAAAAACGGCACTTGGTGCACGGCGATGATGCGGCAGATCTGCTCGCGCAGCTCGAACGGCACACCGGCGCGCCACAACAGCAGCCGCGCATCCACCGCCCCCCGGCGTGAATGACCGGGCTGGCCGATACGCCCGGTATCCTTGTCGATCACCGTGGTGTCGGGCTTGGCGATGTCGTGCAACAGGGCCGCGAAGAACAGCACAAAGCGCTGCTCGGCGCTGGCCTGCTGGTAGGCGGGTTGGGCCAGTAATGCTTCGACCACCAGGCGGGTATGAATCCATACATCGCCCTCGGCGTGGTAGATCGGGTCCTGCGGTGTGTCGGCCAGGCGCGCCAGGGCCGGAATGGCCGACAGGCAGGCGGCGGTGTCCATATCGCGCCCCGGCTCGGGGACCAGTTGGCGCAGTTGTTGAATATCCATTTCGAGATGCTCCTTCAGTAGCCGTGGCGTGGGCCCTGCCAGTCCATGGACAGGCGCGGGGCATAGAGGTCGACGCCGGCGGCCAGTTGATTGGGGATAAAGGGTTGGCTGGCATGGTGCTGGTCGGCATCGAGGATGGCCTGGACGAAGTCCTGGCGTACCCACTTGAGCCGGCCGAGGGTCTGCTGCTCGTCCTCGAGCTTCAGGTACAGGCCCTCCATGCGGCTGGAGCGGTCGCATTGACGCCAGGCACGGGCCAGGTCGAGGCCTTCGCGGTGCACCACTTGCTCGAACACCTGGCGCCAGTGCGCGGTCTTGGCCAGCGAATCGCCCACCAGCGCTAGCAGCTCGGCATGCCGGCGCGGTGCCGGGCCTTCGTACAGCACAGGCACCGACAGCACCGGCCCACCTTCTAGCAGGCGCCGACGCGCCGCGGTGGAGAGGAACAGCCCTGTGGCGCGGTCCCACACATCGAACTCGCAGAAGTAATGTGGCAAGTGGTCGTAGAACACCGAGTGCTTCTTGTGCAGCCACTCGCCATACAGCACGAAGCGATCTTCCAGGCGTTCCAGCAACCAGTGCTCATGGGCCGAGGCCCACTGCTTGAACAGATTGAACTGGCGCTCGCGCCCACCGCCGGTGAGGTAGTGACCGCGAGATTGCAGGAGCAACTCGCCGCCTGCGCCAAAGCTGATGCCCGCGTTGGCACCATCGAGTTTTTCTTCCACCACCAGCCACTGTCCGGCCAGGGCGCCATAGTGCACCTGGCCAGTGTCAGTGTCGCCATCTTGCAGGCGCGAGCCTTGCAGGTGGGGCGTACGGGGGTATTTGAGCAGTTCCAGGTTGTGCGCGGTGGCACGAATATCCGTGTGCATGGGTTTGTCCTCGAAAAAAGAGAAAAACCAACGACAGGATCAGGCAGGCATGGCAGTGAAGCGCCGCCGTGCGTAGGCACGGGCAGCCATCAGGCAGGATGGACCGTCGTCGGTATCAGGCGTGTTGGCTGGCGTAGGGCACTGGCTTCACCACTTGGAGAAAAGGTTGCAGAGGCTTTAGGGCGCGCATTCAACAGCAGATAGCGGCATCAGGTCAAGCCCCGAGAGGACAAAACCCCAGCGCCCCTGCTTGCGCGAAACACCCGAGCTTTTGTCATGAAAAAAATCGCCTGGGGCTCATAGGGTGCAGCCAGTCATAACCCGATAAGGAATCGATCATGAAACGTTCAAGCGTGCTGATGGCTGCAGTCATTGGCCTGGCACTTGCACCTTTGGCCCAGGCCTCGTCCATGGCTGACAGCGAAGAGAAAGCCCAGTTGCGCAAACTCTTCTGCGAGTCGAAGGGCGGCGTCGATATCACTGCGCTGGGTGAGTTGAAGAAGTCCGACGACGTCGGCGCCGTGGTGGTGTGCAAGCTCCCGCCCTCGCCCACCACCGTGGTGGAAAACCAGGCGGCATCGAGCCTTGCCGCGCTGCCATTGACGCCCGTCACGGCAACGCTTGCGCCACCGTCGGGGGTCTACAAGCTCGCCCCGGGAGCCAGCAGCGTCAACACTTCATGCTCGGCCAACCTGGCCATCGCCAAATGGGCGGGCTTTCCCAATACCAGCAACGGCAACGCCACCTTGAACTGTCGTGGATACAATGCCGGCGCAGCAGGCGGTACGCTGGGTTGCAAGATCGAATGGACCGGGCCGACCCAGGTCGCCATCGGGGTCACCCCTTACGGCGGCCAGGTCGCGGTGAACTTCAATTGCCAGGCCCTGTACTTCGGCTCCGTCGGCACGGTGATGGATTTCAGCTATGCCGACCCGACGTATCCGCGCATCCGCTATGGCTCGGTCCAGGCCACCAGCAGCATGACCATCACCCAGTGATGCCGGGCCAGCCTGGCTGAGCTTCGATCAAGCGCCGGCAGGGCTGCTCCCTGCCGGTCACCCTCCTCTGCTTCATTGCTTGCCGCGCATGCTGTTGCGCCATATGCGGTAGGTCCTGATTCCCGAACGCACCGAACCGAACAGCAACTGGCTGTCCATTTCCCGGGTCATCCCCGAACGTTCCAGCATCGCCAGGAAAGTACCGCGGGCACGGGCGATAGCGAAGTAGATGCCCTGGGCGGCCAGGGTCTCGCGGATTTCCCGCAGCACCGCGATGCCGCTGACATCGATATCGGTCACCGCCTCGGCATCGAACAGCACCACCTCGGGTTGGCTCTCGCGCTGCACAGTGTCCAGCAGGCGCATCTTGAAATAGTCAGCGTTGAAGAACAGGATCGCGTCGTCGAAGCGATACACCACCAGGCCGGGCACAGTGCGGGCTTGCGGGTACTGGCGGATGTCCACCTGGCCTTCGATGCCGGGCATCCAGCCCAGCACCGCGTCGGTGGGTTGGTAGATGCTGTACAGCAGGCGCAGGATGGCCAGGGTCACGGCGAACATGATGCCCGGCAGCACGCCCAGCCCCAGCACACTGACGGTGGTCAGCAGGCACAGCCAGAACTCGAAGCGGCTGAGTCGGTAGATTTGCTTCAGGGACTTGACGTCGAGCAAGCCCCAGCCCGCCATCAACAGCACCGCGCCCAGGGCCGGCTGCGGAATCCACGCCATGGGCGCGGTGAAAAACAGCAGAATCAGCGCAATCGCCAGGGCGGCGATGATGCCCACCAGCTGGCTCTTGCCTCCGGCCATGTCATTGACCGCGGTACGCGAATCCGCACCGCTGATGGCAAAGCCCTGGGAGGCACCGGCGGCCAGGTTGCTCAGGCCCAGGGCGATGAATTCATGGTTGGCGTTGATCGCGTAGCCATGGCGCGCGGCGAAGCTGCGGGCAGTGAGCATGGCGCTGCAGAAACTCACGGTAGCGATGCCCAGCGCGTCGCGCAGCAGGCTCTTGCTTTCCTCCAGGGTGGTCTTGGGCCAGGACAACTCCGGCATCCCGGCCGGCACATGACCGAGGATCGCCACTCCGAGGCGGTCGAAGCCCAATAGCCCGGCCAGCAAGGTAAACAGCGCCACCGTCAGCAGCGCCGCAGGTACGCGCGGATAGCGTCGCGGCAGCCAGATCAAAAGGCCCAGGCTGGCCAGGCCGACGGCCAGGGTCAGGCCATGGATCTCCCCCAGGCGCTGGAGAAAGTCCGCCAGCCCCAGGATGAAGCCGTCGCCTTCGATCTTGAAGCCCACCACCTTGCCCATTTGCCCGGCGATCAGGCTCAGACCGATGCCGTTGAGGTAGCCGATGAGGATCGGCCGCGAGAAGAAGCTGGCGATAAAACCCGCCCGGGCGATCCCGGCGGCAATCAGCATCAGGCCCACCAGCACGGTGACGATCATCGACAATTCGACGGTACGCTGCAGGTCGCCCATGGCCAAAGGCGCCACGGCCCCGCCGAGCATGGCGCAAGTGGCGGCATCGGGGCCGACCATCAGTTGCCGCGAGCTGCCGATCAAGGCATAGACGATCATCGGCAGCACACAGGCGTAAAGCCCGTACTGCGGTGGCAGGCCGACAATCTGCGCATAGGCGATGGCGATCGGGATCTGGATAGCCGCCACGGACAAGCCGGCCCGCAGGTCGGCGCGCAACCATTCGCGGCGGTAGTGCAGCAAGTTGGACAGGCCAGATAGACAGCGGGATAACGACATGCCGGGTCCTTTCGAAATATTCCGTTTTATTCTTTGGCTGCGCGCTTGTTTGGCAAGGCGACGCGGGGCGTTATTCAAGCGAATCGGGCAACTTAGCGCCATGAGCTGGAGCAGCTTTTGCTTCGATTCACCCAGGTGCTTGGCCATGGGCAACCCGCTGAGGCGCAGGTGGTGGTGAGCTTGGGCCGCTATAGATGAACAACCTCTCCCATTCATGGGACGCCAAGCCAGCTATAACGGCGAGTTGCCTTGATGACGCGCCACCTCCCGGTGCATGTCGTCGCGCTCGTAGCCAGGCAGCAAATGACCGTCGGTCACCTACCTTGAAACGGCTCGGTGTTCGCTCCATTGGTCGGAGAGTTTCTTGACTAGGATTAAACCGCGCTAAGACTTTAACCGAAATTGTTAGAGGTGACGCCCAAGTGGCTCTGGACAGAAGGTTAATCCGCAGAAGCCGGATTGACTCGTACGTTCGCTTTGACTGAGTGCCTATGAGGCCGATATGGAGATCATCTCTGTGGTGGATGTACCGCGATGGATGGACACGATTTCCCCTGACCCCGCGAGACGGACGACTGACGCCCGAACACGAGCCAGAGGAAGTCGTTTATGGCAATAACGCAAAACAACCGTTTGGTGCAGGTCGACAGTCCCCTCGGCGGCGATGTCCTGTTGCTGCAGAGCATGGAAGGCAACGAAGAGCTGGGGCGATTGTTCCACTACGAATTGGACCTCACCTCCGAAAACCGAGCGATCACATTCGACCAGTTGCTGGGCAAGCCGATGGGCCTGACCCTGGAGCTGCACGACGGCAGCAAACGCTATTTCCACGGCGTTGTCTGCAGCTGCCGGCAAGTGAACGGCCACGGTCAGTTCGCCGGCTACCGCGTCAGCCTGCGGCCCTGGTTATGGCTGCTCACGCGCACTTCGGACTGCCGGATTTTCCAGAACAAAACGGTGCCGGAGATCATCAAGCAGGTGTTCCGCGACCTCGGTTTCTCCGATTTCGAAGACAGCCTGAGCGGCAACTACCGCGAGTGGGAATATTGCGTGCAGTACCGTGAAACCAGCTTTGACTTCGTCAGCCGGTTGATGGAGCACGAAGGCATCTATTACTACTTTCGCCATGAGCAGGCGCGTCATGTACTGGTGTTTGCCGACGCCTATGGCGCCCACTCCACGGTGGCCGACTATGACTCGGTGCCCTTCTACCCGCCCGATCGGCAAATGCGCGAGCGCGACCATTTCTACGATTGGCAACTGGAGCGGGAAGTCCAACCCGGTTCTCTGGAGCTAAACGACTACGACTTCAAGCGCCCCCGCGCCAGACTGGAGGTGCGCTCCAGTGTGTCGCGCAGTCACAGCAACGGCGACCACCCGCTCTACGACTACCCCGGTGAATACGTTCAGAGCAACGACGGCGAGCACTACGCGCGTACCCGCATCGAAGCCATTCACAGCCAGTTCGAGCGCGTGCAGCTGCGCGGCCGCGCCCGCGGGCTGGGCTGCGGCCATTTGTTCAAGCTGACCGGCTACGAGCGCGAGGACCAGAACCGCGAATACCTGGTGGTGTTCGCACGCTATCAGATCCGCCAGGAACTCTATGAAAATGCGCAGCTGGACCTGTCCGAGCAGTTCACCAGCGAGCTGGACTGCATGGATGCCAGCCAGGCCTTCCGCCCTCTTCCCCTGACCCCCATGCCCATTGTTCGCGGGCCGCAGACCGCCGTGGTGGTCGGCCCCGATGGCGAGGAGATCTGGACCGACCAGTATGGCCGGGTCAAAGTGCATTTCTACTGGGACCGCCACGACCAGTCCAATGCCAATAGCTCCTGCTGGATGCGCGTGTCCCAGGCCTGGGCCGGCAAGAACTGGGGGGCGGTGCAGATCCCGCGAATCGGTCAGGAAGTGATCGTCAGTTTCATCGAAGGCAACCCGGATCGGCCGATCATCACTGGCCGCGTCTACAACGCCGAACAGACCGTGCCCTACACGCTACCGGCCAATGCCACTCAGAGCGGGGTGAAAAGCCGTTCGAGCAAGGACGGCTCACCGGCCAACTTCAATGAAATCCGCATGGAGGACAAGAAAGGTGCAGAGCAACTGTTTATCCATGCCGAGAAGAACCAGGACATCGAGGTCGAGAACGACGAGACCCACTGGGTCGGCCACGACCGCAGCAAGACCATCGATAACGACGAGACTGTGCATGTCAAACACGACCGCACCGAAACCGTCGATCACAACGAGACCATCACCATCGGCGTCAACCGCACCGAAAGCGTGGGCAACAACGAGGACATCAGCATTGGCGTCAACCGTACCGAAAGCGTCGGCAGTAACGAGACGATCAGCATAGGCCTCAACCGCACCATCAGCGTGGGCGCCAGCGAAACCGCGACCGTGGCCCTGCAACGCACCCATGCGGTAGGTATCAACGAGACGATCGCCATCGGCGCCGCGCAGGAAGTTGTCATCGGTGCCTTTCAAACGGTGAATGTCGGGGCCTACCAAAACGTCAACGTGGGCCTCTACCAGTCGACCAATGTGGGCACCAACCGCTCGGTGGACGTCGGAGCCAATCTTTCAACGACGGTAAGAGACAACGAATCGCGCCAGGTCGGCGCAGGACGCACGACCGATATCGGCAAGGACGATGAGCTGACGGTGGGCAAGAACCTTGTCATCGATGCCGGTGACTCGGTGACCATCATGACCGGCAAAGCCAGCATCGTCATGAAGAAGGACGGCACCATCAGCATCAGCGGCAAGGACATCACCATAGACGGCTCTGGCGTGATCAACATCAAGGCCAACAAGAACGTGGTGATCAAGGGACG
This sequence comes from Pseudomonas sp. JV245A, assembly GCF_032424515.1. Classification (NCBI taxonomy): domain Bacteria; kingdom Pseudomonadati; phylum Pseudomonadota; class Gammaproteobacteria; order Pseudomonadales; family Pseudomonadaceae; genus Pseudomonas; species Pseudomonas sp. JV245A. The sequence continues at coordinate 32,185 of NZ_VYKE01000031.1, read as the reverse complement.
CAAGATCCTGCAAAACTAGGAGTAACGCGTATGACGGTTCAATACTCACTGCCCACGCAGGCCCGCATCGATGGCGTAGTCGTCGGTGTACTGCTCGACCTGCCACAGGCCAGTGCGCCCTGGGTGACCTACCCCGGCTGCCCCGAGCAACAGAGCATCGCCGCCCGCAGCACCACCCTGCTCTCCCCTGAAGACATCGGCAGCCAAGTGGCGCTGATGTTCGAAGATGGCGACCCTTCCCGCCCGCTAGTGATCGGCCGCCTGCTGAGCCAGGCCATGGCACCCGAACCGGTTGCCAGCGTGCAACTGGACGACCAGCGCCTGGAACTGCGCGCCGAACGCGAGATCGTGCTGCGTTGCGGCAAGGCCAGCATCACCCTGACCCGCGCGGGCAAAGTGATCATCCAGGGCGCCTACCTGTCCAGTCGCTCCAGCGGGGTCAACCGCATCAAGGGTGGTTCGGTGCAGATCAACTAGACAGGTAGTCGCCTATGGAATTGCTCAACGCCAGCAAACTGCTTGCTGCCTATACCCAGGGCATGGAGCCCGATGGCCGCGAATCCCTGGTGGTGGTGGTCAAAGGCACGTTTAATCTGCCGCTGGACGGCCGTGCGGCGACCCTGGCCGAGACCCAGCAACCGCTGCTGATGGCCGATACCTTCCTCGGCGAACCCGGTCTCAGCGCCCCGCTGCAGGAAATGGACTTCGCACCGGTCAAGCCGTTCTGCGACGTGCTGGTGCGCGGCAAGGCCTATGCCCCAGGCGGGCGACCCGTGAGCCAGATGGCTGCGGGCATTCGCGTCGGTCAGATGAGCAAGGCCTTTTCCGTGCTCGGCCCCCGACAATGGCAATTGGGGCTACTGGGCGTTTCTCCCGGCTTGCCGCAGCCCTTCATCGAGCAGGACATCTCTTATGCCCAGGCCTTTGGCGGCAGCCATCCGATGGCGGAAGACTCCGAATTGCGTTACAGCTACCTGGACAATCCGACCGGTTGTGGCTGGTTTCCAAGCCGCATGGGTAGTGCTGCCATCGTCGGCATGCCGATGCCGAGCACCGAGGAATTGGGCAAGGCGATCGACAGTCCCTCTGGCGACTTCCGTCCTATGGCCCTTGGCCCCATCGGCCGCAGCTGGCCGCAACGTGCTCGCTTCGCTGGCACTTACGACGATGCCTGGCTGGCCGACCGCTTTCCGTTTCTGCCGGGAGATTTCGACCGTCGCTACTTTCAGGCGGCCCCTGACGATCAGCAGATTCCTTACCTGCGTGGCGGCGAGGATGTGTTGCTGCTCAACCTCACACGCCAGGAGCGCGCGGGCTTTCGCATCCCCGAAATGGACGTGCCGGTGACCTTCTTTCTGAAAAAAGGCGGTCACGAGACTGTGCAGGCGGTGATCGATACCCTGCTGATCGACACAGACGCGCTCCAGGTGCAACTGACCTGGCGTGTCTCCCGTGCACTACGACACAACATGTTCGAGATCGCTCAGGTGCTGGTCGGCACTATGTCCACAGGCTGGTGGCGCGCCCGCGAACTGGGCAAGGATTACTACCCGTCGCTCTCCTCCCTGGTAAAAGCCAGGCACGCCCCCGAGGAGACAGACTGATGACTGCACTTTGCATCATCGGTTCCGGCATGGTCAGCGCCGTTGGCCTCAGCGCACCCGCGAGCTGCGCGGCGATTCGCTGCGCTATCGATAACTTCCAGGAAACCCGCTTCATCGACTGCGGCGGCGAATGGCTGATCGCTGCCAGCGTGCCTCTGGAGCAGCCCTGGCGTGGGCGCAGCAAACTGATCAAGATGGCCGCCTGCGCCATCGCCGAGGCGCTGCAAAGCACCCCTAACGTCGACCCGGAAAAGACCCCGCTGCTGCTGGGGGTGGCGGAAGTCGAGCGCCCCGGCCGCCTCGACGGCCTCGATAAGGGGCTGCTGCACGCCATCGAAGCCGAATTGGGCCTGCGCTTTCATCCCAGTTCCAACGTCATCGCCTATGGACGGGTCAGCGCTGCCGTGGCCCTGCTTGATGCGCGTACGCTGATCTACCAAGGCGGCCATCGCCACGTGCTGATTGCCGGCGTCGACTCCTTCTTGAATGGACCGACGCTGGCCGCTTTCGAAGCACGCGAACGCCTGCTCACTAGCCAGAACTCCAACGGATTTATCCCCGGCGAAGGTGCCGCCGCCGTGGTGCTGGCCGCCCCCGTTGCCAGCGAAGAACCGCAATTGGCCTGCCTCGGCCTGGGGTTCGGCGTGGAGAAGGCCACCGTGGAGGCCGAAGGTACTCCCCTGCGTGCTGAAGGCCTGACTCAAGCCGTACGCGCTGCCCTGAGCGAGGTTGGCTGTGGGTTGGAGCAAATGGATTATCGGCTCACCGACATCTCCGGCGAGCAGTACTACTTCAAGGAAGCCTCCCTGGCCCTGAGCCGTACCCTGCGGGTGCGCAAGGAGTTCTTCCACCTCTGGCACCCGGCCGACTGCATTGGCGAAGTCGGCGCCGCCATCGGCCCGACGATGCTGGCCGTGGCCTTGGCCGCCAGCCGCAAGGGCTACGGTGACGGCCCGAATATCCTCTGCCACCTCGGCAACGACGCCGGCCAACGCGCCGCCGCCCTGCTCAGCTACCAGACCGTGAGGGCTGCCTGATGGCCAACGAGGTGTATGCCAACAATATGGAGATTTCCTGCAAGGCGGCCGATGGCAAGTCCGTCGCCTGCTTTCCGGATGTCTGCTTCACCCCGCCCGTGGCTCCGCCGACACCGATGGGGGTACCCATTCCCTACCCCAATACGGGTATGTCCAAGGACACCACCCGGGGCACACGAACGGTCAAGATCACCCGCAAAGAGGTGATGCTCAAGGACAAGAGTTACTTCAAGACAAGTTATGGGGATGAGGCTGGGAATGCGCCCAAGAAGGGGGTCATCACTAGCAAGATCAAGGGGAAGGTGTACTTCACTTCCTGGTCGATGAATGTGAAGTTCGAAGGTCAAAACGTAGTACGGCACCTTGATATGACGACGCATAACCATGCTTCACAGCCAGGTAATACCCCTCCCTGGCCTCACCTTTCCAAGATGTCGCCGAGCACCCAGGGAAAATGCAAAAGGGAGAAAAAAAGAGAAAGAAAATCCTGCCAGGAATACAAACCGTACGGTGAAAAGAATGTTTGTAAAGAGGCCGAGCTGAGCGGTGCAATGGTCAATGAAAGCGCTTGGGCCAGCAAAACAGCGACAAGAGCCAAAGCAAACAAATGCTTGTCGGCTCGCCGCTGTCAGTTAGTGCCGTACCGCCCTAAGGACGAAGCAGGTATAGCCGGATGTTGTCCAGCACAAACACCTGACCATGTCATACCGAAAAGCTCATTTTCTGTAGGAGCGTTCAGTAACAACAAGCGCCAGCCCGGCTGGGAAGAGTATTCGAAAGATACGGCGCCTTGTATGTGCGTTGAGGGCTGGGGGAACACTCATGGGAGTCATGGTGTCCGACACAGCGAGCATAAAGCTCTGGGGGTTATCGCTGGGGTCAAGAAAGGCGATATGCGCGAATTCAGTAAAGAGGCCTCCATGGCGGCCCAAAGTACTCGTGGCGCGTTTCCCGAGTCAAACTGTAGCGAACGCTGCCTCACGGCACAGTTGGCCGACGGGCATAAAAAAATGCTACCGCCAAATACGCAGCCCCCTAAAGTAAAACATTCACCAAGCGGAAGAAGTAAGCCAGCGGTATTGAACCGTACCGCGAGAAGACCCTCCCCTTGAGCCACCACCCAATAAACGGATATTCATATGGCTGACGAATGGCTGGAAGATTATTACTACGCTTATGTTGCCGCCGTAGACGCACAAAAATCTTTTTTCGCTTTTCGGGAAATAGGACTAGAAGCCCAGGATGTTTCGCACACTATTTTCCTGGAGTACAACTCTGGAAAGTGGCGAGAAGTTGGCGAGGCGACTTGGGATACCGTTGCCATGACCACCGACCGGTCACAACAGATGCTGGCAATATCCGAAGAGGGTGAAATCGGGGAAGGCTATCTCGGCTCGACCCTCAGCTTGTCGCAAATGGATCCGCCACCGCTAATGCTCAGAGGGATAAGCTCGATAGGCGAATATACCTACTTGTGCGGAGTGTCCCGAGAAGTGTATGTACGCCATGGATCTTCTGCCTGGCAGCCTGTACATGCCCCAAAGCCTACGAGTAAAGACAGTGTTTTTGGCTTCGAAGCACTGGGCGGTTTCTCCAATGATGAAATCTATGCCGCCGGCTGGAAGGGAGAAATATGGCTGCGGGAGCAAGGCAACTGGCGGCAAGTCGACAGTCCAACCAACTTTAAAATAACTGCATTGATATGCGCCTCTGATGGTTATTGTTATTTATGTGGCCGCCAAGGCACTTTGCTGCGTGGCAGAGCGGACACATGGGAAATTATCGATCTCGAAGAGTTCACCGATGATTTCTGGAGCATTGCTGAACACCAAGGAAAAATCTATTTAGCCACCTTGTTCGAAGTATACGTTCTCGATGAAAGTTCTTTGCGGCCAATCAACTGGAACATGCCAAAGCCCAATACTTGCTACTGTCTTTCCGCTAAAAACGGGGCGCTTTGGTCTGTTGGCCAAAAGGATATCTTGGTACATGACGGGCAGAGCTGGAGGAAACTTGCTTAACTCACTATTTCTCAAGACTTTGAAATGTACTCGAACTTGATTCCGCTGATTCTGGATCAACATGTCGAAGAAGCCAGCTTCCTCGCCGTCCTGCGGGACTATGCCCTGGGCGCACCGCACTACGACTTCGACCACCTCAGCCAACTCGACGAGCGCATCGACGCCCACCTTGACGGCCTTCGAGTCGCCGGCACCTGCGGCCTGGAAACCCTGTTGGCTCAACTTGGGCCACACGCCATTGGCGAGCTGTTCGCCAGTGTGGTGCTGGCCTTCGAGGCGGGTAACGCACAGGTGTTGTCACGGCTCAGCGAGCATTTGCGAAGTGCCGTAGAAACGGAGAGCGGCTACCTGATGGCCTTGGGTTGGCTCGACTGGAAGTGGGTATCGCCCTGGGTTGATCGCCTGCTCGCCTCCCCCGACCCCCTGTTTCTGCGCTTCGGCCTGGCCGCCTGTGGCATGCACCGCCATGACCCCGGCCCTGCCCTGCTTACCGGACTTTCCCACGCCGACCCAAGCGTCCTGGCACGTGCCGCCCGCACTGCCGGCGAACTGCGCCGTCGTGACCTGATGCCGACAATTCGCACCCACCGGCAACACCAGGACACCGCCACGCGCTTTTGGGCCAATTGGGCCACCGCGCAGATGGGCGACGAGGAGGCGCTGGAGCCGCTGCGGCAGTTCGCCGAGCAACCGGGCCAGTTCCAGTACCGCGCGCTCTGTGTACTGCTGGCCTGGCAAAGGCGTGAGCACAGCATCGCCTGGATACGCCAGTTGATACAGAACCCCGAGCAACAGCGCGTCGGCATCCAGGCCGTTGGGCTGCTGGGCGACCCGGTCAGCGTGCCCTGGCTGATCCAGCAGATGAGCGACCTGCCTCATGCCCGCGTCGCCGGCGAGGCCTTCAGCCAGATTACTGGGGCAGACCTGGCGTTACTCGATCTGGAATTGCAGGACCTGCCGGATTTCGATGCAGGCCCGAACGACGACCCTGAGGATGCCAATGTCGCCATGGACCCCGATGAGAATCTACCCTGGCCCGACCCGCAGTTGATCGCAGCCTGGTGGCAGGCCCATGGAGGTGATTTCCAGGCGGGCGTGGGCTATGTGCTGGGGCTGGCGCAGCGCGAAAGCAGTTTTCAGCAAGCGCTTGTCCGGGGCCAGCAACGCCAGCGTATTGCCGCCGCCTACGGCATCGCCCGCTTCCGGCCGACCGAAGTGCTTTTTCCCACCAGCGCACCGGCCTGGCGGCAAAAGCGGTTGTTGTCCGGAGGATGAGCAGGCGATTCATTCTCTTCGACTGCGGCAGCTGGACGCTAGGTGCCCATAAACCAAATACGCTAGACTGCCGGCCTATTTTGTTCAGGCCCCCTCGTCATGCCCGCAGAGCATGTTCCCAAGCCCTATACGCTCCTGGCCATCGACGATGATCCGCAATCGTTGATCGTGCTGTCGAAAACCCTGACCGCCGAATATGAAGTGCTGCTGGCAAAGAACAGCGAACGTGGCCTGGCCCTGGCTCGCAGTGCCAGCCCCGATCTGATCATTCTCGACATCCTGATGCCGGAGATGGATGGCTTCCAGGTGCTCAGCGAGCTCAAGAGTCATCCGGCGACTGCAGCCATTCCGGTGATTTTCCTGACCTCGCGCAGCAGCGTCGAAGACGAACGCCTGGGGCTGCTGCTGGGCGCCGCCGATTACATCGCCAAGCCGATTTCGCCCCCTGTGGTACTGGCCCGGGTGGCAACGCAACTGGGCTACCGCAACAAACCCCTGCATGACCTGCAAGCGGTGGCCGGACCTTGCGCCGGCAGCGACATGCGCGATGGTTTTGTCAGTGCGTTGACCCTGCAACTGGCCGGCAATCCGCAGATTCGCCTCCAGGCCCTGCTCGATACCCTGTCGATTCTGCTGCGCAGCAGCCCGAGCCGGCGCGACCCCGCGGCCTTGCGCAGCGCTGCCTGCCTGGCGCTGATGGGCCTCAATCAGCCGGGCAGCCGTATCGATCAGGCCCTGGGTCACAGCAGGCTGCTGATTGAAGAGATTCTCGCCCACGCCGAGCCGGAAGACCCGATCCTCAACCTTGCCTGGAAAATCACTCACGCCGATGCCTTGCTCAAGGGCCCTGGCGAGCTGGACACCTGCGAGCGGTTGTCCCTGTCGGCCCGTCTGTTCGCCCTGGCACTGAACTACCACCTGAGCCTGCTCCAGGCCAGCACCGAGGACCTCCACAGTCGGCATGCGCAAGCCATGGGCCAGATGTACCGCCAGCCCGGGTTCGAGCAGTGCATCGCCGGCGACCCGGAGCCGCTGTCGGCGGCCTTGCTGAGTTCGTCACAGAGCTTTTTCGGCCGGTGAATGGATGGTGAGCCTGGCCAATGCCTAACTTCGCAGATCTGGAGCTGTTCATTCTGATCGCCGAGCTGCAGGGCCTGTCCCCCGCCGCTCGCGTCATGTCGATCACCCCGGCTGCCGCCAGCCTGGGGCTCAAGCGCCTGGAAAACCGCCTCGGCGTGCGGCTGTTCACCCGCTCCACCCGCACCATGAAGCTCACCCCCGAAGGCGCACGCTACCTGGAAAGTGCCCAGCACGCCTTGAAGATCCTGGCCAACGGCAAGCGCTCGTTGCGCCACGATGACGGCATGCTGGAACTCACGGTGTCTTCCGACCTGGGCCGCAACCTGCTGCTGGACATGCTCGCCCGGCTCAAGCAGGAACGGCCGCGCATGTACATCAAGCTGGCGCTGAGCGACAAGGAAGAGGACCTGCTCAAGGGCCGCTTCGATGCGGCGTTGCGCTATGGCAAGAACCTGGCACTGGATCTGGTCGAGCTACCGGTGCTCAAGCAGCATTACTTCATCGCCTGCGCCGCGCCCGATTACCTGGCCGAGCATGGCCAGCCCGAGTCGCCGGAACAGCTGAGCGAGCACGAATGCATCATCTGCCACAGCATTGGCCGCCCGGAGAGCCGCTGGCGTTTCCATGGGGCCGGCAAGGTCGAGGACGTGCCGGTGCAAGGGCATTTTTGCTGTGATGATGGCGATGCCGCACGGCGCTGGGCCGTGGCTGGCCACGGCGTGGTCAACCTGCCGCTGCTCAATGTCGTGGAGGACCTGCTCGCCGGTCGCTTGCTGGCGCTGCTGCCCGGTTGGCAGTCCGACGCGGCGCCGCTGAATCTGGTGGTCTCGCACCGCTCGCAGATCACTTCGTCGTTGCGCGCCTTGCATCAATGCCTGGTCGAGCACTGCACCGACCGCATGGCCCGCTATCAGGCCCTGACCCAGGACACCCGCTAGCCCTGGAAGTCGACAAGCAGGTCATGGGCCTGCTGGAACTCCAACCGGTAGATCCGCTCTTGAATGGCCCGCAGAGGGCCACAGGGGTATTGCTCGTACAGTTCATCGATCAGCGCCAGGGCCTGGGCATTATGGCTGCGCAGCAGCTTGGCCAAGCGCTCCAGTGCCAACACCTGCTCAGGGTCCAGCCCCAGCTGCTGCGGTGCCAGATCCCCGTCGGCTGCCCCTGGCAGGGACGCCAGGCCGGCCAGCACCGGTTCCAGGCACCGCGCCAGCTGCTCGATCAACGGCCCCAGCGCTGCCGGCCCGCCCGCCTGTTCCTCCAGTTGTCCAGCGGCCTCTTTGACCGCCGTGGCACCGATGTTCCCAGCGTTGCCCTGCAGGCTGTGGGCCAGAGAGCCGAGGGCGGCCAGGTCCCCTGCGGCATGGGCTTGCCACAAGCGTTCGATGACCTGCTGCTGGCTGTCACGAAAGTCGGCCAGGAGTTTGCGGTGCAGGGCCAGGTCCTGGTTCACCACCGCCAGCCCGCGCGCGGCGTCGATGCCTGCATAAGTCGAGTTCAAGACGCTTGTACCCGGAGGCGCCGGAACTTGCGCTACCGGCATGTCCGTCGCTTTGATCCAGCGCACCAGGGTCCGATAGAACGCCGCGACCTCCAGGGGCTTGCTCAGCAGATCGCTCATGCCGGCCGCCACCGCCCTGCCCTGCACATCGGCCTGGCTACTGGCGGTCACGGCAATGATCGGCAGCCACCGCAGGTGCGGATACCCGCGAATCTTGCGGGTCGTGGCGAAGCCGTCCATGACCGGCATCTGACAATCCATCAGCACAGCGTCAAAGCGCCCCTCCTCAAGCAACAGACGCAGGGCCTGCGCACCGTTCGCCGCCAGCACCACCTGGACCCCCACGCGCTGCAGCAGGCCCTGCAACACTTCCTGGTTGAGCCGGTTGTCCTCGACCACCAGCACCCGCGTCCCCGCCAGCCAGCGTACCGGGTCATTGATCGCGCCCTGCCCCGCTGCGGCGCCAGTCGATGGCCCGGCAGGCGCGGTGCAGCTTGCGGCGGGCGCGGTGCAGTGTTCCTCAAGCGGTAACGGCGACAGGCTCAACTGCACGCTGAACTTGAATGTTGCGCCCCGCCCCGGCCGGCTTTTCACCCAGATATCGCCCTGCATCAGTTGCACGATTTTCTTCGAGATGGTCAGCCCCAGGCCGCTGCCGCCATAACGCCGGCTGATGGACCGGTCGGCCTGGACAAAGACATTGAACAAGCGGGCCTGCTGCTCGTCGCTGATGCCCACCCCGGTGTCGGTGACGCTGAAGCACAGCAGCGCCTGATGATCCCACTGGCGCACCAGGCACACACCGATACAGACATGGCCGGCCTCGGTGAACTTGATCGCGTTGTCCACCAGGTTGGTCAGCACCTGGGCCAGACGCAGCGGATCACCCACATAACGGCGCGGCAGTGAAGCCGGAATATCCAGTTGCAGCCGCAGCGCCTTTTCTTCCGCGCGCTGGCGGACCAGCAGCAACACATCGTCCACCAGTTCCCGCAGGTCGAAGCCCACTTGCTCCATGCTCAGTTTGCCGGCTTCGATCTTCGACAGGTCGAGCACGCCGTTGATGGTGCCCACCAGGTGTTTGGCCGCACGGTCGATCTTTTCGATGTAGTCGCGCTGCACCGGCTCCAGCGGCAGGTCCAGTGCCAGGTGGGCCATGCCGATGATCGCGTTCAGCGGCGTGCGGATCTCATGGGACATGCAGTCGAGAAACTCCGACTTGGCCTGGGTCGCCCGCTCGGCATCCTGTCGTGACTGTTGGATTTGCGCTTCCACCGCCTTGCGCTCGCTGATGTCCTGCAGCACTCCGGTAACCCGCGTCGGTGCTCCATTGGCGTCGCGCTGCATGATCTTGCCGATGTCCAGCACCCACAGCCATTGCCCCTCTTTGTTGCGCATGCGGTATTCGGCGCGGTATTCGCCGACTTCATCGTTCAGGTGCGCCTTGAGCCGGGCCATGACCGGCTCGTAGTCGTCCGGATGCACCAGAGCGGTCCAGCGCTCCAGGCCATGGCCGAAGGCCTGTTCCATCTGCTGTTTGCTGTAGCCAAGAATCTGCAGCCAGACATCGTTGTTGATGACCGTCCCCAGGCTGAGGTTCCAGTCCCACAGCCCCAGGGCCCCGCTTTGCAGGGCCATGTCCAGGCGCTGTTCGCTCTGCTCGATCTGCGCCACGTCGCGCTTGTGCCGCCGGGCATCGGCCAGACGCCGCAGGCCGCCCCACAGCAACAGCAAGAACACCAGGGCACTCAGCCCCTCGATCAGCAGCACCTGTTCCCCCGGCAACAGCGTATCCAGGTCGCCCAGGGTGATCAGGGTCCAGGGACCGCTCGGGTCATTCCAGTCGAAATCCACCCGGGACAGGCTATAGCGCCGGCCGTCCAGCTGGATCACCGACTGATGGGCATCGAAGGGCAAGCGTTCGGGCACCCCGTTGGCAAACCGATAGTCGCTGAACTGGCGGCGGATCTCCCCCGTGAACCGGTTCCAGGGCCAGGCGCGGTCGGACTTGAGGATAAAGGCCGGGGAACTGGCGGCCAGCACCACGCCGCTGGGGGACAGGATCATCTGCAGATCGTCGCTGTACGGCTTGCTCAGGCTGGCATCGAGCCTATCGGCATCAAAACGCGCCACCAGCACCCCGATCACCTTGTCCTGGCGCGTACGCGACTCGAAGATCGGTGCCGCCATGTAGAACATGCGAGTGCCGGTGGTGGCGCTGATGGCGCCGTAGACACTGCTGCCGCCATTGAGGGCCACCTTGAAGTAGGGGCGGAAGGCCACGTTCAGTCCCAGGGGCGTCTGCCCCTGCTGGTCATGGGCCGCTACCACCACCCCTTCCCGGTTGAGAACAAACGCATGGTTGGCGTCCACCACCAGGGACAGGGTCTTGAGGGGAATAGTGGCCCGCTCCATCAGATCCGCAGAGGGTTCGGGCTCCAGGACAATACGCTTGAGCGAGGGGTTGTGACGCCCGAGGATCGACAGTGCGCCAATGGCAAAACCGTTGGATTTCCATTGTTCCAGGTCCTGGGCCTGCTCCCGGGTCTGCATCTGGATGCTGGCCCGGTAGACGTCTTCGACTTGCACACGGTAGTAGTTGCCCAGCGCCCCTGCGGCGCCGCCCGCGATCATCACGCCCAGGGCATAACAGCAGCGCCTGTGACTGTCGAAGAAGTCCAATAACCCGTACAACCCTGTCCCCCTTTACCTGAAAAAAATCGGTGCCCGCCAACCCTTGTCCGAGGCATTGCCTGGCCCTGTCAGCGTTTTGCCAGCCGGCGTGGAAACTCCGGCGGCAGAAAATCGCGGTCCGGATCGTAGTCGGCCTTGAGGTAATCACAAAGCGCCTTGAGGTCCTGGGGCGACAATGTCCCCACCGCCTGCTTGAGCCGCAGGGTGTCGAGAATGTAGTCATAGCGGCTGTTGTTGTATTGGCGCACGGCGTTATAGAGCTGACGCTGCGCCTCCAGCACATCGACGATATTGCGGGTTCCGACCTGAAAGCCCATCTGCGAGGCCAGCACGGCGCCCTGGTTGGAGATGATCGACTGGCGCCGCGCCTGCACCTGATCGACACCACTGTTGAGACCGCGATGCAGGTTGCGGGTCTGCTCCACTACTTGACGCCGCAAGCCGTCGTTGAGGTACTCGCGCTGGTTCATCCGCTGGTGGGCTTCGCGCACCTGGGAGCGGGTCTGGCCGCCACTGAACAGCGGAATGTTCAACTGCAGACCGACGGTGCGCTGCTCGACATTGCCACCGTAGCCATTGCCACGGATATCGCTGTTGCCGTAGCCCAGGGCGTCGTTGTCCCCGGTCTGGTAGCGCAGCACCGCGTCCAGGGTCGGCGCGTGCCCGGCCTTGCGCGCGCTCAGGGTCTGCTGCGTCGCCTCCAGGGCAAACTGGCTGGCCTGCAGGGTCAGGTTCTGGTGCACCGCTGTGTCCACCCAGCGCCGGGCGTCGTTGGGTTCGGGCAACAGCACCGGCATGTCGTGGCGCAACCCCTGGACTGCCTGGTACTGCTGATGCGTCAGGGTGTCCAGGGCTTCGAAGGCATCGTCGGTCTGCTTCTGCGCCACGATGCGGTTGGCCCGCGCCGTGTCATGCCCGGCCTGGGCCTGCAGCACATCGGTGCGGTCTGACAGGCCCAGCTGCAAGCCCCGTTCGGCCAGTTGCTGCTGGCGCTTGAGCGCCGCTTCTTCGGCCTTGGCCGCCGCCAGGGCGTCCTGAGCCTTGAGCAGGCCGAAGTAGGCCTGGGCGCTGTCGAACATGAGTTTCTGCTCGGCGGCGGCCAGCTCCAGCTGGGCCTGCTGGTCTTCAGCTTGCGCGGCCTTGAGGGTGAACCAGCGATCGGCGCGGAATATCGGCTGGTTCAGCACCGCCTGATAACTGGTGCCACTGCGCCGGGTGTCCTGCCGCGGCTGCTGCAGGGAGGTGCTGGTGGCATTGAGATCGGCACTGGCGGACAGCGTGGGCAGCAGGCCGGCCCTGGCCTGGGGCACCGCCTCGGCGCGGGCCGCCTGTTCGGCCTGGGCCGCCGCCAGCTCGCTGTTGTGCTCGCGGGCATCCAGATACACCCGCCACAGGTCGCTGGGCAGTGCCTCGGGTCGGGGTTGTGACAGGTGTTGCAGGTGTTGTGAGGCCGCCTGCGCCAGGGGCGCCGCCAGCAGCGGGACGGCAAGCAGCCAGCCGGCAAGGGCTCGCTGCCGCGAATTCATGGGTTTGCTCATGGTTGGATCTAACACCGGGAAAAGAGGGCGCCGCAGACAGGAGAGGCTTTGCGCCCCTCCTGTGTTTCTCCTGCGAGGTCAGGTCAGTGAAGGCACCAGCACCGCCTGCGCGGCCTGATGGTTTTTCGGCAGCTGTTCGCGAGCACCGCCGGTGTCAGCGAAGGCCGCCATGGCCCCGCTGAGTTTTGCCAGGCTGGGGCCCCGGCCATCCGCAGCCGAGTCCAGCTCATTCGCCGCCGAGCCCAGAGCGTTCGCCGCCGGCAGCGTCTCGCGCTGGCTCCAGGCCAGTTCGAACACGCTGTCCCCGGCCGATCCGCTCGGACCAAAGCCCTTGAGCAGTTGCTCGACGCTGAGCATCGACGAGTCGCCTTTGAGCTCGATCAGCAAATGCCCATGGGCGGCCGCCTGGCTGCCCAGCACCTGGCGCAGCACCAGGGCGGTGCCATTGCCCGTGTCGGTCAGCTGCACGTCCTCGCCCCGACGGCTGACGAGGATATTCTTGCCATCGGCCACCGGCAGGATCACCCGATCCAGGGCCAGGCCCGGATCATCGTTGTCGATGACCACCGAACGGTAATGCGCCCACATCGCCGGGCTGAAACGATAGGTGTCATCCCCGGCGCCGCCGTGCAGCACCACGCTGTCGACCCCGGCAATCAACGGCGGCGCCAGGTCATCCTGAGGAGCATTGCCGCTGGCTCCCTGAAGCAGCAGCGAGGAGCCGATGCGCTCGACATTTGCGTAATGGCCCAGCTGCAGCGCCTTGCCGTCCTTGACCTGATACAGCGCCTGCGCCGTCGGGCTGTAGACATAGGCCGAGTTCGGCGTCCCGGCAGCGACGCCGATAAAGCGCAAGTCGCTGCCACCCGGGATGCCGTTGCTGGCGAACATCTGCCCACTGGCAATATCGAACCAGCCGCGGGTGTCGCCGTCCTGCAAGCTCAACACGCCTTTGGCGCCCCACTGGCCAGCCACCGTTGCCAGGGCCTGGGGCAGATTGCCCAGCCGCGCCTGTTGCCAACCCTTGTCCACGGCCACCAGTTGCACATCGCCGTTGTTGCTGCGCAGCAGCACTTCGCCTTGCACCGTGGTCAGGCGCAACCCGGCATCGACCTGGACCGCCGAACGCAGTTGCAGCTTGGGCATCCAGTCAATGGCGGCCGGCAATTGCGCCGAGGCCTCAAGCACCTCGTCTTTGCCAAACGCGGTGGCCAGTGCTTGCGCTGTCAGCGGCGGCTGCAGATAGAGCTTGCCGCTCTCGGGCTCGAACAGCCGGGCACTGGCGCTGGCACTGTCGAAGCCGAGAAACTGCAGCGGCTTGCCTTGCAGCGCGGACGATGCCACCACCACCTGACCGTTGTGGTACCACACCGGCAGCGCACTCTTGCCGTCGGCGGCCTTGACCCCGAATACCGCCAGGGTGGCATTGCTGCCGGCGACCTCGGCGAGGTTTTTCCACCAGTTACTGTGGGCCTTGAGCCAATGCTCGTTGACCGCCTCATAGCTCAGCCGTCCCGTCGCCTCGATCCGGGCCATGCGCCCGTCGTTGGTCACGGCCAGCAGATGGCCATTGAGATTGAGCACATTGGCCAGGGGCGGCGTGCTCAGCCGCAAGGCGCTTGGCTGGCCGGCGTCGAGCACCTTCTGCCCCGGCCCTTCCTGGCGGAACAGCACCTGCTGCGCCTTGCTGTAGAAATAAAACACTTCCTGGCCACCGGGCTGCGCCTGGCTGCCCGCCAACACCAGGTCGGCCGGAATCTGCCAGGCGCTTTGCGCCTGCCCCGGGGCATCGGCACTCGGCGCCTGTCCGGCCGGTGGTGCCAGGTTCGGCTTGATCACGATGCCGTCGCGGCTGCGCACCCAGTAGCGGTGCGCGACTTTGGCGTTGTCCAGGCCAAACACCGTGATCAGCTCTGCCGCAGTCGGCTCCAGCACGGGCGCGCCCAGGCTGTACACCGGGGTGTCGCGCAGGGTCGCCTGAGTCTCGTAGCCCTTGAGCAGGGTATTGAGCAGGGTCTTGGCGTCCTTGCCATGCTGGCTGTTGCTTGCCGACAGTTGCAGCAACGACTCATCGCCGACCACCCCCACCAGCTCCATGCGGTCACCGAGGATACGGAAGCTCAGTTCGGCTTCCCGCTCCTTGAGCTGATAACGACGGGCCAGATACACCGCATCGCCCTCTTGCCAGAACCGGCTGATCTGGCCGGCGCTCTGGTTGAACGCAGGGGCGGACTGCGCATCGACCTTGCCGCTGGCAATATCGACCCGCCACGCGGCGGCGTTCTCGGCATCGACGAAGTAGGCATGCTCGCCGATGACCGCCCCCAACTGGGCGTTGCGCGCCTGTTGCACATCGGTGTCGGTGAATAGCATGCGGTCCTTGGCAACCTCGTAGTACGCCCGACCGACATTGCGCTCACCGTGCTTGTAGTTCTCCACCACCACGTATTGGCCGTGCAACTGATGGGCCTGGGCCAGCTCCTTGAGGTGCTGTTCGATGCGCTGCCCGGACACCTGCCATTGGCTGGCGTCTTCCTTCACCACGTAGGTGGTCTGGCCGGCAAAATCGGCTGCCCGTACTTCGCCCTTGGCGTTGACCAGCAGCACCTGCCCGCTCTGGGCCGGGTCGAGCCTGACTTTGACCCCGCCCACCAGCAAGTGGTCCTTCGCCACGGTGATGCTGTCGCTCTCCAGCTGGCTGCTGTCGATGATCCAGCGTGACGGCTGACGGCCGGCCTCGTTGCTGAGCCTGACCTCGGTGCCTTCGTTGAGGCCGATCAGGTATTCGCCGCCTGCGCCCTGGATGTCGTAGCGCAGGTAGCCGTACAGCTCCTTGGGCAGTTGCGGCACCACCAATTGCCGGTTGTGCCCATCGAGCAGCACTTCTACCGGCGTCTCGACGTACTCCTGGTGAATCCGCCGGATCGTCTCCTCGCTCGGGAAGATGTAGAAGTCGTAGTCGAAGCGCCGGTCCTGCTCGAGCTTGCGAATCACATCGAAACCCGTGTCATGCCGGGTGGTGGCCCCCGGCAGGATCATGTACTCGTAGCTGATGTAGGACTTGGGCGTGCCCGGCAGGATCACCGTCCTGCTGTCACCGTGTTCGAGTCTGGGCGGCTTGGCGCCGTGGCCAATGCCGCTGCGCACCTCGATCGCCTGGGCGCGGTCGTGGATCATCCGCGGAAAGTCCCCGACCCAGAAGAAGTAGTTGATCGCCCCGGAACCGGTGGAGCCGTGGTGAGTGCGGTAAATGTACTGGCTGTCGAAACCTACCTCGTTCGAGCGCAGGTCGAGGCGCTTGACCACCGCCCCGGCCAGGGGCACCAGCACCTGCTGTTTCTCGTCATAACGGTAGCCGTTGCCTTGGTAGGCCTTGTCCAGGGTGTCGAAGTAACGTCCCACCGCCTTGGCATCTTCGGCCACCGCGCCAAAGGCCTGGGCCAGTGCCGTGAAGCCTACCGCCAGGCCACCGAGGATCACCCCCGCGCCGCCCAGCACCGCCGCCGTTGTCGAAGCGCCGATCAGCCCGGCACCGATACCCGCCGCGCCACTGACAAAACTCGCCGAATCAAACGCCAGCTGGGTGCCGAATACGGCTTTCTGCACATCGTTCTCGGCATGGGCCAGCTCATAGGCATCCAGGCCGACCATGGCCCCGCCAAACAGCACGCCTGCGCCCTCGTTGACCGTGTGCCCCAGGGTCGAGGCAAAGTCCTTGAGCGAGGACTCGGCGGCCAGGGCTTCGCCGCGCAACGCGGTTTGCACCAGTTGGGTGACCTTGGCCACATCTTGCAAGGTGCCATGGCCAATCTGCGCCAGGCCCAGGTAGCTATGGATCTTCAGGGCGGTGGCCAGGTCCGGTGAAACCACGCCTTGGGCCGCATCCTTGCGGTTCTTGTCGGCAAACCACTGGATCAGCGTCTGGACCGCAAAGCCCGCGTTCAGGCCGTCCACATGCGCCACTTCGCCGACCCCGCCGCGGGGCCGGATCTGCCCATGCTCCAGGGTGAAGTGCTCGTTGAGCACGCTCATGTGCTCATCGACGAAACGACGGAATTCGACAAAGGTGCCATCGTCGGTGCTCAGCCAGCGGGTCTGATCGGGCTGGTCACGGTTGATGAACTGCACCCGATAGCCGCCCTCCGGCTGTGGCTCGGTGTTGGCGATGATCGGTATCCACTGGCTGCTCAGTTGGTGCTCCCGGGCCAGCCGGGTGCTGGCGGCGTCGAAGCGCGCGCCCCATTGCTCGGCGTCGAACGTGGTCAGCGCCGCGCCCAGGCGCAGGTCCTGGCTGACGCGCTGCTGGGCACCCACCGCCTGCTCCACCTGGCGGCGTTGGCCGATGACACCGGCCAACTCCTCGGGACGGGACAGATCGGCAACGTTCAGCCCGCTGCCCACCGGCACCTCGGCCATCTTGTGGGTGTCGATCTCGACCAGGTTGAAGGCCGGCTGCGACTGGCTGCCGAACGAGCCGTAGTGCGCCGCCAGTTTTCGGCGCACCAGGTGCTGCTCCATGGCCTTGGCCAGGCCCTTGCTGGAGTCGAAAGCGAAGATCCCCACGTTCGGGTCATAGAAGTAGTAGCGACGGCCTTCGGGGCCCTGGGTACTGCCCACCATCATCGAGTGGTTCTGGGTGTTGAGGGCAAACATCGAGTCGCTGCTGCCGTTGGCCAGCCGGGCCACCACGTCGGACAACTGGAACTGCCCCAGCGCCTTGGAGGCCTGGACCGCGTCGACATTGGAATGCAGCCGGATCAGGCTGTTCTTGAGCAAGGTCGAGCTGCCCGCCTGGGGATCGGCCGAGGCCAGGAACAGCTTCTGCACCAGGCTGTTGACCCCCGCCTCGCCGCCCCTGGCGAGGGCGACGGCCATGGCCCTGACCAGCGGGTAGCAGCGGCCTCCGGAGCGGTCCCCCACCAGCGACAGGTAGAAGTCCTGGGGCGCCAACTGGCCGAAGACACTGCCGGCGCCCCGGAAGTCTTCACTGAGAGTCGCGGTCTGGCGCAGCACCTTGTCGATGTATTCGGCCTGGCTGGTCTCACTGATGCGGGCACTCAGGGCGCCACGCTGCCCAGGCGTGAGCTGGCCGTCGAGAAACAGGCGCTTCATCTCCAGGGCCGACTTCTTGTCGTCCAGCCCGGGGATCTTGATCTCGCGAAAATCCCGCACACCGTCACTGAATGCCGTGCCCCGGGCCCCGCGCTGATAGGCCTCGGCAATGGCGTAGCGCTCGCCCACGCTGGTGCTGCGCTCATCGCCCCCGCCCTGGATCGCCGTGTCGTCGGTGCGCACCACCGCAGCAGTGCCCTGCTTGGCCTGGATCTGCTGCCAGAGCCAGGTCTTTTCCACCGAAGCGGCCTCACGCAACACCGGTTCGTACTGCGCCCGGTAGAAATCCTGCGTGAGGTTGAGCTGCTTGATCTGCTGGTCGATCAGGCTCTTGTCGCTGGCCCCGCGCCGCTGCTCCTGGAGTTGATAACGCTGGTTGCCGAGCTGTTCGATGTCGGCGCTGACCTTGGCCTGGACCGCATCGCGCAGCCGATTCCAGGCGGCAATGGCCGGGTGCTCGGGAGAAAAGTCGCCGCCGCTGTAGACGCCATCGGCCACCCCTTCAGTGGACACGCCGAACTGGTTCGCCACCTTCTTCAGGTTCTGGTGCACCTGTTCGCGGTACTCGGCGAACTGGGTCCGGTTGCGTTCCTGCACCTGGCTGTCGGCGGTCTGGATGGCAAGCGGCTCTGCACCCTCGCGCAACTTCGGCCAGACCATCTGCCCTTCGCGCTGGTACTCCTGGCGCTGGAACACCAACTGCCACTGGCCGTCGACGACCTGCATGTACGCCGCAGCCAGGCCCTCGGCGGTGCCGGCCACCTGGTAGTCCTTGTAGTCGACCGCCATCACCACGTTGTCGTACAGCAGCGAACTGTTGACCCGACCGTCGTGATAGACCCGATAGGTAGTGGCGTCCAGGCTGGTCACCACCAGCGAGCAGCCCGACAAGGTGCCGGTAAAAAGGAAGCTGCCCGCGCGCGCCTGCTTGGGAATGTCCACATAGGCCGGCGCGGCGTTGGCCTGGTTCGGCCCGTTGTAGCCGAGGAAATACGCCGGCACGCTGTCCGGGCTCCCGCTCACGGAGTTGGCGCTGTGCTCGGTGTATTCGAGCTCATACAGCCTGGGCGCGACTTCCACCAACTGCACGTTGCCCTGGGCCGGCAAGCGCCCCGCCTTGACCAGGGCCTCGGCACTGAGGGTGTGGGTCTGGGCGAACTGCACCGGGTCGGCGGCAAACTGGTGAATGTCGGCGCTGCCCTGGCGCGGTTCGAAGCCGGCTCCGAGCGACGCCAGGCCCGTCTTGAGTTGCCGGTCCTTGGCGGCCTGCCCCAACAGCGCGGGCAGCGGCCCCAGGTCGGTGAAGCGCGGTGGATGGAACTCCTCGCTCGGCGCCAGGCCTTGATTGACGATGGGCAGGACCCGGGCCATCACGGCGTCGTACAACTCTCCATGCAAAGCCTCCCGGCGCCCTTCGGCACGGTAGCGGTCGAAGGTCTGCAGCAGGTCCTTGCCGATGCTGTCCGGCCCCTGGGGTTCATAACGGGCGGCGACATACAGGGTTTCGAAGAACGAGTGGTAGCCGTTGCGGATCATGAAGGCCGCGTTGGCCATCTGGAACTGCCAGTACTGCTTGATGCTCGGCGCGCTACCGAACAACTCCGGCAAGGCATTGCTGACGGTCTGGGTGGTCCCGGAAATGCCCCCCACGAACGGGGTGTCCAGGTCGTTCATGTAGCGTGTGGCTTCATTGTTCGGATCGGGGCGGAACTGGCTGTAGCTGCGGTACTTGTCGTCCTGGATCAGCAGCGCGGCATCGGTCCGGGCCTGCTCCGGGTGGGTATTGAGGATCAGGTAGGGGTCGGGCTGGTTCAGCCGGTTGTTGATCATGACCTTGTCGGCGCCGGTTTTTGGCGTCAGCGCGGCATGGGCATTGACCGGCACCGCGGCCTTGGAAAAACTGTCGGCCACGGGGCGCAGGGCATGGAACAACGCCTGCTTGCGCAGGCTGCGGCCCTGGTCGCCGGACAACAGCGCCTCGACCGTCGGCCGCAACGCGACGTCGGCCGGCGCCAGGCCCTGGGGGCCGCTCAACAACAGGTTCAGCAACTTGCTGTCCAGGCCGCGCTCCACCGCCACCTGATCGAAGACATGCACCTTCGGGTTGCCTGGATGCTGCCCGGCGTTGGCGCTGGCCACTCGCTGTGTTTCCATCTCGATCGCCTGGGCGCGCCACTGTTCATACAGCGGTGCCAGCAGCAATTTGGCCTGGGCAATGTCGCTCTGCAGATAACCGCCTTGCAGGACTTTGCTCAGCGCCTGGCTCTTCACCAGGTTCTGCCCCAGGCCGAACAGCAGCTCATCGTTGTCGTGGCTTTGCCAGACCGACGCGGCGAAGGCCTGTTCCCACAGCACCTTGTTCAGGTTGTTGCCCTTGATATCCCGCAGGCTCGGGCGGCTGTGTTGCGCCAGCAGCACCCCGGCCGGGGTGATGTGGTTGCGTTCGAGCAGGCGCGTCAGCTGTTGCACGAAGGTGGCGCGCTCGCTGCTGCCTGCGAACAGCCGGCTGGCCTTGAAGCCCTCGCCGCGCAATTGTTCCAGGCGCTCGAAAAACGCTGCGTTGTATTGATACAGGGTCTCGGTCTGGGCCTTGCTCAGGTGGCTGCTGCTGACCTTGTCGCCCTCGACGGTCATCACGGCAAAAGGTGTCGCCGAACGGTAAGCGTCACCCTGGGGCATTTCCAGCAGGTACTGATGCTCGGCAAAGCCGACCGAGCGTTCCAGCTCATGAATATTGACGAACAGGCCGTCGCGGTCCGGGTGGTAGCTGTTCTGCCGATAGTCTTCGACGCCCAGGGTCTGGAAGCTGCTGAGGTCCGCGTTCTGGTTGATCAGTTCGCTCAAGGCGCCAGCCAGGGGCACTTCACGGGTCACGCTGGTGCCGGGCGACTGGCCCGAGACCTGGATGCCGACCTGGTTGGGCACTTTGCGATCGACGCCGGTCAACAGCAGCTTGCGGCCGTTGCTCAGCACCTGGGCCTTGAAGCCTTCGCGCAGGGAGCTTTCCGACACCAGGTGGTTGGCGAAGTACTGCTCGACGAACCCGGTCTTGACCAGCACCGAGCGAATCGGTGCATAGGTCGGCGAGCGCATGGACGGTGGCTCGCTCTTGAGCCGGTACTGTTGCTGCCAGGCCAGGGAACGGGCGGCGGTGCCAAAGGAGAAATTCAGCACGCCGTCGGTGGGCACCACCAGCCGGCCGTGCTCCAGGTAGAAGTCCTTGAAGCGGCCATCGGTGCTGGCATTGACCAGCGCCACGTTCATGCGGATGTAGCCCGGGCGCTCCTCCATCATCAGCAGTGAAAGGTTCACCGGCAGCTCGTCGGAGGCCCGGGGCGGCTTGGCCAGTGCGTCCAGGCTCGCGGCCTGCTGCTGCGGGGCGGCCTTGAGCCAGGCGTTGTAGCGGGTACTCACCTCCTTGTAGGCCTGCAGCTCGGAGAACAGGGTCACGTAGGTCTGGCTGAAGGTGGAGTCGGCCACCTGCAGGCTCAGGTGCTTCTCCAGGCGGTTGATCCGGCCCTTGAGCTCTTTCTGCTTGGCCGGCGCATCGGCTTGCAGGACCTCGGCCTTGGCGCCACCGGGACTGAGCAGCCGCAGGGCCTTGTTCCAGGTGCTGTCATAGTGGCTGATCGCCGTGTCCTGACGGCTGTACAACAGGATGTCACGGTCCAGTTGCTGCTTGTAGGCAATGGTGGCCGGGGTGTCGGCGATGGCCTTCATTTCTTTGCGGCGTTGTTGCAGCACCTGCAACTGATCGCCCACCGAGACCGGGTTGTCCTGCATCTGGTAATGCTGGGCGGCCAGCACGCTCAGGGTGCTCTGCTGCATTTCCAGCAGGCGCTCGCCGACCTGGCCGATGTACGCGGCACGCTCGTCGGCGCTCATGTTGAACCATTCGGTTTGCCGCCCTGCCGTCTTGATCTGTTGGTCGATCAGGGTATTGAGCAGGCGCGTGAAGCCCTTGGACATAAAAGCCATTGCAATGATCCTTTGTCTGTTTTGAGCCAAGCCCTGCGTCTCGCGAAGGGCTGCCTAGGGGTATGGAACTGCGGGGTGGGGAGACATGACGGGTGGGCGAGTCCTCCTGCCGTCGGTGGGGTCAGTCCTTCATCTGCAGCGCCCACTGCCGGGCATACAACCCGTCCAGGGCTAGCAGCTGTTGGTGTGTGCCTTGTTCGAGCACCCGGCCCTGATCGATGACCAGAATCCGGTCCGCATGGCGCAGGGTATTGAGGCGATGGGCGACGCTGATCACCGTGCGGCCGTGGACGATGCCCTGCAGGTTGGCCATCACCGCCGCTTCCGACTCGTAGTCCAGGGCACTGGTGGCTTCGTCCAGCAACAGGATGCCGGGGTTGGTCAACAGGGCCCGGGCCAGGGCAATGCGTTGACGCTGGCCGCCGGAGAGCTGGCCGCCACGCTCGCCCACCTCGGTCTCGTAGCCCTGGGCCAGGGCCTCGATAAAGGACGCCGCCCCGGCCAGACCGGCGGCGTGCCGCACCTCGGCGTCGCTGGCTTGAGGCCGGCACAGGCGGATGTTCTCGGCAACGCTGCCGGCGAACAACACGCTTTCCTGGAGCACCACGCTCATGTTGCGGCGCAGGGCCACCGGATCGGCGATGGCCAGGTCGATGCCGTCCACCAGCACCCGGCCGTGCTGGGGCACATAGAGGCGCTGCAGCAGGCGGGTCAGGGTCGATTTGCCGGAACCGGAAGGCCCGGTGATGCCGACGAACTCGCCCGGCTGGATCTCCAGATCCAGCTGGCGCAGCACCTCCTGGCCGTCTTCCTCGTAGCGAAAACGCACCCCCTGGAAGCTCACCCCGCCCTGCAACGCTGGCACCGAGGCCAGGCCGCCGCTGCCGCTTTCACAGTCGCTGTCGAGAATGTCCCCCAGGCGGCGCAGGGAAATCAGCGTGTGCTGGAAGTCCTGCCAGACCTGGGCCAGACGCAGGATCGGCTCCACCACATGCCCGGCCAGCATGTTGAAGGCCACCAGTTGGCCGGGGCTCAACTGGCCATCCAGCACCAGCATCACGCCCCACCACAGCAACAGCGCCGCGGTCAGCTTCTGGATCAGGCCGATGCCCTGCCCGGCCCAGATCCCGACGATGCGGGTGTGGAACGCCGCACGCACATAAGCCGCCAACTGGCGCTGCCACTGCTGCTGGAAGGCGCTTTCGATGGCCCCGGTCTTGATAGTCTCGATGCCGGTCACGGTCTCGGTGAGAAACGCCGTGTTGGCCGCATTCAACTCGTATTCGCGCAAGGCCCGGCTGCGCAGCAAGGGGCCCACGCACAGCCAGAAGAGGAAATACAGGGCCAGGGAGCCCACCACCACCCAGGTCAGCAGCGGTGCGTAGCTGTACATCACGGCGATGAACAACCCGCAGAACGCCAGGTCCAGCACCAGGGTCAAGGCCGAGCCGGTAAGAAACTGGCGGATCTGTTGCATCTCACCGACCCGGGCGATGATCTCGCCGCTCTGGCGCCGCTGGAAATAACCCAGCGGCAACTGGATCAGATGCTGGTACAGGCGCGCGGACAGCTCGGCGTTGATCTTGCTCGCCACATTGCTGAACAGCCAGGACCGCAACAGGCCGAACAAGGGCTCGAACAGCGCCAGGGCCAGCATGGCGATCCCCAGCACTTGCAGGCTCGACAGGCCGCGACTGACCAGGACCCGGTCGATGATGTTCTCGAACAGCAGCGGCGTGACCAGCGCTACGCCTTGCAGCATCAGCGACACCAGCAGCACGCTGCGAAACTGCCGCCCATGCTTGAGGATCGACGGCAGGAACCAGGAGACGCCGAAACCACCCGTCTTCAGTTGCACATGCCGCTCGGCCAGCAACAACACCTCTCCCTGTCCCTGATCATGGCCTTGCCAGAGCGTCGCCAGCTCCTGGCGCGACAGGGTCTGGCATTGCCCCTGCAGCGGCCAGAATACCCGGACCCGGTCGCCCTCCACCGCGTCCAGCACCGCCCAGCCCCGAGTGGTGTCCAGCAGCGCCGGCAGCGGCAGGTGATGCAAACGCTGCACCCGGCTCTGCACTGCCCGTGCGCGCAGGCCGATCCAGCCGGCGCAGCGCCGCAGGTCAAGGCTGTCGGCCGGACCTTCAACCCGTCCCAGGCGGTGAGTCAGTTGCGCCACGCTGATGCTCAGGTCGAAGCGCCGGGCGGCCCAGGCCAGGGCGTGCAGGCCGGTGTCGAGCATTGTCGGTGAGGGTTCAGAAGCGGCATCGAAAGCGCGGGTCATGCTCAACGCTCCCGCAACGCTTCGGACTGATACTCGCGAATCGGGCTCAGCAGGTAATTGATCACCCGCCGCTCGCCGGTGCGAATCTCGCCGGTCACGCTCATCCCCGCCTGCAAGGGCATCCAGCCCTGCCCCGCGGCAATGGCCGCACGCTCCAGGCGAATCCGCGTGGGGAACACCAGCCCCAGCTGTTCGTCCTTGATGGCGTCACCGGAGACATGGGCCACGGTGCCGCGCAAGGTGCCGTAGCGGGTATAGGGAAACGCATCCACCTTGATCTCCACGGGCTGGCCGGCCCTGACGAAACCGACGTCCTTGTTCAGCACCATGACCTCGGCATCCAGCTCGGCCCCCTCGGGCACGATCACCAGCAACTGCTGCGCCGCTTGCACGGCGCCGCCCAGGGTATGCACCGCCAGTTGCTGGACCACACCGTCCACCGGCGCCAGCAGGGTTTGCAGGCGCTGCCGGTCGCGGCCACGGATCAGTTGCTGCTCGAGCACGGCGATCTCCTGTTGGCTGCGGTTGAGCAATTCATGCTGTTCGCGCTGGGTCCTGGCCAGGAAGCTGTCGCGCTGCTCCCGACGGTTCTGCGCCTGGGCCTTGAGCACCTGCAGTTCGGCCTGCTGCTGGGCCAGCGAACGCTCGACGTCCAGTTGCTCCTTTTCCTGCTCAAGCAATTCCACCAGGGGCATCAGCTGTTCGGCGGCCATCGCCCGGCGTGCATGGAGCCGTTTGCGCACATTGCTGGCCAGCTTGCCCAGGGCGCTGATCTCGCTGCCCCGAGCCCTTTGATTGGCCTGGTTGATGGCGATTTCGGCGTTGAGGCTGTCCAGGTTGGCGCTGATTTCCTTCCAGGTACTGAGCAGTTGCTCCCGGGCCGCCGCGACCTGCTGTGCATCCAGGCCAGCAGGCGTCTGGTAGCTGTGCAAGGGGTCCGGGGTCAGCAGTGCACGGGCCCGGGCCAGTTCCAGACGCTTGAAGTCCAGTTGCGTGCGCAACTCGCTCAACTCGGCGTCGATGCCGATCGGGTTCAGCGCCACCAGCACCTCGCCGGCCTTGACCCGCTGCCCGTCACGCACATGGATGGCGCGAACTTCACCCGCCTCGTGCGCCTGGATCACCTTGGTGTAGCTGGAGACCATGAGGCGCCCGGCGGCACTGGCATGAATGTCGAGAAAGCCGAGGATCGCCCAGCCCAGGGCCAGCAGGATCGCCAGGATCAGCAGCAGTGCCGTGCCACGTGCCCAGGGCGCGGGTGGCCGCTCGACAATTTCCAGGTAGCCGGGCTGGAACTCGTATTCGTCGCGGCTGCGCTTGAGCAGCGTCCGCGCGTCACCCAGGCGCTGCCAGGCGCGGCGCCAGCGAGACAACAGTGCACCGGACCTCATGACGCCTCCTTGCACAGCGCCTGTTGCAGCGCCCACAGGCGCGAGTAGCAACCGCCGTTGGCCAAGAGCTGCTGGTGGCTGCCCGATTCACTGATGCGCCCCTGTTCCAGGGCGATGATGCGTTGGCAATGCCGTACCGCAGACAGGCGATGGGCAATGATGATCACCGTGCGTCCCTGGGCGATGCTCGCCATGTTGTCCTGGATCAGCGCCTGGGATTCGTCATCCAGGGCGCTGGTGGCTTCGTCGAAAATCAGGATGCGCGGGTCGCCCATCAGTGCCCGGGCTATGGCGATGCGTTGCCGCTGGCCGCCGGACAAGGAGCTGCCGGCTTCGGCCAGCACCGTGTCGTAGCCCAGGGGCAGGCGCAGGATGAAATCATGGGCACCGGCCAGGCGCGCCGCGGCGATCACGCTTTCCAGGGAGGCGGTGGGATGGCGCAGGGCGATGTTGTGGCGCACGCTGCGGTTGAACAGGTAGTTTTCCTGGAGCACCACGCCAATCTGGCTGCGCAACCAGGCCGGCTGCAACTGATCCAGGGGCAAGCCGTCGATCAGGATGCGCCCGCCATCGGGGGTGTAGAGTTTCTGCAGCAAGCGGGTCAGCGTGCTCTTGCCGGACCCGGACGGCCCGACGATGCCCAGGGTCTGCCCCGCGGCGATCTGCAAGTCCAGGCCGCGCAGCACCCACTCAAGTTCCGGACGGTAGCGGAACACCAACTGTTCGATGCGCACTTCGCCACGCAACGCCTGTGCCGGGCGCAGATCCCCCTCGGCCTGCTCCACCGGCAGGTTGAGCATGTCGCCCAGCTTGTCCACCGACACCCGCACCCGGACGAACTGCTGCCAGACCTCGATCAGCTTGGCCACGGGCTGGCTGACGTGGGACAGCATCATGTTGAAGGCAATCAACTGGCCGATGCTCATTTGCAGGTCGATGACCCGGCTAGCGCCCCAGCAGATCACCGCCACCGCGGTGACTTTCTGCAACAGCATCACGGTCTGGCTGATGGCGCTGCCCAGGGTCTGGCTGGCAAACCCGGCCTCGACCATCTGCGCCGTCTGCGACTCCCAGCGACGCTGCATGCGCGGCTCCACCGCCAGGCTCTTGATGGTTTCGCTGCTGCTGACGCTTTCGTTGAGAAAGGCGGTGTTGCGCGCCGCACTGTAGAACTGGCGCTCGATGCGTTTCTCCAGCGGGCCGGTGCTGAACCAGGCCAGCAGCGCATACAGGGGCAGGGTCAGCAGCACCAGCAGGGTCAACGGCCAGGAAATCCAGGCCATGACCGCAAAAAACACCAGGGTGAAGGCCACGTCGACACACAGGGTCAGCAGCGAGCCGGTGAGGAACTCGCGGATGCTGTCCAGCTCCTGGACCCGGGTGATGATCGCCCCCACCTGGCGTTGCTTGAAGTACAGCAGCGGCAGGCCCAGCAGATGGCGCAAGAGCTTGACCCCAAGGCCGATGTCGATGCGGTTGGCGGTGTGCGCCGCCAGGTATTCGCGCAAGCCCTTGAGCAGCACCTCGAACAGGCCCACCACCACCAGGGTCATCACCAGCACGTCGAGGGTCGACAGCGCCCGGTGCACCATGACCTTGTCCATCACCGCCTGGAAGAACAACGGCGTCGCCAGGGCCAGCACCTGCAGCAACAGCGAGCACAGCAGCACTTCGCCCAGTATCCGCCGATGGCGCAGCAGCTCCGGTACGAACCAGGACAGATCGAAGCGCAAACCGCTCTGGCGCAGGCGAATCACCTCCCCGCTCCACTGCTCGGCCAACTGCTGGCGATCGAGCATGTCCGGGGTCGGCATTGAAGGTCGCTGCACCAGCGCCTGGGTGTCCGAGAGCCGCGCCAGCAGCATGAATTCGCCGCTCTGGTTGCGCCAGGCAAGGGGCAGCATCTTTGGGGTCAGTCGGGTCAGCGCCAGGCGTTCCAGGCGAAGATCGACACCGGCGTTGCGTGCATAGTCCCTGACCGCCTGGCGCAGGTCCCGCGAAGGGTCAGGGTCCAGGGATTGCGGGGCCGCGGCTTGCGGTACGCGTTCCTGGGTCAGTTGCAGCAGCAGATGGCAGCAGGCCAAGGCTGAGTGAACGGCCGTATCGGCCGCGGATGATGGGGCAGACAGCGCTGTCATAGCGGAGCATCCGCTGAGGACAGGCTGCGGGTTGTTGCAATATTGACTGGCATAGACCGCTCGTTTCTTGCTCCAGGGAGCATGGAGGCACGAACGCAGTCTGAGCCAGCTAATTGCGAATGATAATCAGCAGTTTGATTGAAGCGTTTTAACTAAAACTTAAGGCTGTCCCCTAAATCCCCTGCATGTCCAGGCTGCGCATGCACAGGGACCTGGTCCCAGGCTGGCGAGGCTACTGATACAGCGCTGCCCACGGCTGTTCAACCTGAGTGTCAGCGCGTACCAGTCGCTGCCCTCACTGGTTGCGCCAGCCCTGAGCGGTGATGGCAATCAGCGGTCAAAATAATCCGTCAAATCCATCCATCTCTGCACATAACCCTCTAATCTTGGCGACACGTTTTGCAGGTCGTTGCGGGGCGGTCTCTGCACCTGTCGAATACGCAGCGTTAATCCGAGAGCATGAAATGCCACTGTTTGTTGAGTTACTGCCATGACTCATATGATCCAATCGTTGCGCCAGCGGGGAGCGCTGATCCTGACGACGCTGCTCGTTCTGACGGCCTGGGTGCCCTCAGTGTCTGGCGCCGAATCCCGTAGCTTCGACCTGTACATCGCCGAAGCGCCGCCTTTATCGATGCTGGACCCGTCCGGCCTGCATGGCATCCTCGGCGACGCGACGTCGGAAGCGGCGACCCGGGCCGGTTATACGCTGCATTTTATCGAAGTGCCCTGGGCACGAGCCCAGCAAAGCGTGCGCAAAGGCGTCGACAAGCTGATCATTCCTCTGTCGCGCACGCCGGAAAGAGAAGCCGATTACACCTGGATCGCGCCCATCATGACCATGGACAGAGCCTTCTTCAGCCTGCACACGCGCGTCGAAACCCTGCAGCAGGCACGGGAAACCTTCGCTCGGATCGCCGTTGGCCGAGGCAGTGCCCAAGAGCAGAAGCTTCGGGCTGAAGGCTTTGGCGACAACCAGATTTATCCGTTTGAAATTGGCGAGAACCCGGCTCAACTGCTGCTGATGGGACGGGTCGACGCCTGGTTCAACGGCATTCCCGAAACCCAGAGCATCTGGCGCAAGGTGTCGACTCAGCCGTTGCAGGTCAGTCCGGTCTTTATGAGCACCGATCTGTACCTGGCCTGCTCCAGAAACTGTAATGCGACACTGGTGCGCAAGCTGCGCGCGGCGGTCGAGGGGCTGCGCAAGGACGGCACGCTGGAGAGAATGCGAAAATCCTACCTCGACGCTCCCTGACCGCCCCCTGTGCTGCGCAGAACCCGGGCCGCGTTGGCATAGCCGGCGTCCCGATCCTGCAAGCCTCTGCAAAGCACCGCCGCGGGTCCGCAGCACGCGCTTGCCGATGCTCCTCAACGCGACAGCATGAACGTCTCGTACTCCAGGTCATCCAGCGCCGTCGACAGCCGCGTCAGCCCCAGCAGCACGCAGATCAGCAGCGACAGGGTAAAGCCATAGCCGAAGAAGCTCGGCCCCAGGTGCAGGCTGAGCAGGGTCAGGGCGGCATTGAGGGCCACGAACAGCAGGCACAGCTCCAGCACGATGGCGCGTTTGTCGAGGTAGAAGAACACGTTGAGAATCGCCATGAACACCACCTGGATGCTCACCCCGATCAGGTCGATGTAGAACAGCGGCAGGTAGTAGCTGGACATCCCCAGCCACTCCAGCAGGCGCGGGCCGAAGAGGAACAGCAGGACCACCGTCAGCCCCTGGACCTTGCAGATTTCCAGCAGGCCCTGGCGGATCGAGAAGGTCATCTCGGCCTTCAGCGAACCGATGTGCTGCAAGGTCTCGCCATCGCGCACGGCACGGAACAGGCGGTCGTACCACTCGGCGAAATCGGTTTCGATGCGCACCAGGAACACCGCCATCCCGGGAATGATCGCCAGGTAAGCGAGGAAGATCGGCAGGTCGTAGAGAATTGACGCGCGCATCGGCCCGATCACCTGGCTCGAAGTTTCCGGGTTGAACCAGAAGATGAACTTGTCGATCCAGATCCCCAGGTTGTAGCAAAGCCCGGTCAGCAGCAGGCTGACAAACACCTGGCGGCGGTCGAGAAAGTCGAAGGCCACCAGCTTCTCGGCCCGGTACTCACGCAGGATGTCGTAGAGAAACAGGAACAACAGCGTGCTGTGCCCCAGCAGCAGCGCCAGCAACAGCCCTTCCATGCCCATGTAGCGCAGGTAGAAGGCGCTGCCGACCATCAAGCCATACCCCACCAGCATCACCAGGAGGATGCGGTTATAGGCCTTCATCCCCGAGAGGAAGATGATCACCAGCCACAGGTTGCACAGCACCACGAAGTTGGCCAGGGTCAGCAGGCGGTAGATCAGCGCCTGGTCGAACAGGGTCACCAGCAGCAGGATGCCCAGCGCCCCGGAGCCCAGGGTCACCAGCAAGAGTACGCCCACCAGGTTCGGCAGGATCTGCTCGTACTTGCGCTCGAACAGGCGGTCGGACACGAAACGGGTGAAAAACAGCTGCAGGCCGCCGGTCAGGATCAGCGACGTGGCCATCAGGTAGGTGACGGTGATCAGGAACTGGCGGATCAGGACCTCCGGCACCACCAGCCCGAGGCTGATCACCCCCACCAGCATCACGCTGAGGATCGACAGCACCCAGGGCCCGGAACTGATCAGGCCGGCATAGACATAGGCGTGCAGGGTCGCCGTGTAGGAGTCGCGGGAGAGAATCTTGCGCAGTTCGAAACCGATGCCGGCCATTTACACAGCCTCCTTGTGTGGGGTGCCGATGGCCGTGTGATAGAGCGTGCGATAGCGGTCGAGCATCAAGCGCTCGCTGTAGTAGCGATGTACCCGCAACAGGCCCGCCGCCTGGGCCGATTGCCAGCGTTCGGGGCTGCGCAGCAGGTCGATGATCGCCTGGGAGGTGGCCTGCGGATCGGCGATCGCCACCACTTCCCCGGCCCGCCCCAGGTCCCGGTCGGCCGCCTCGCCGCCCTCGATCAGCTCGCGGCAGGAGCCCACGTCACTGCTGACCACCGGCGTGCCGGCAGCCCAGGCTTCGAGAATCACCAGGGGCTGGGCCTCGCTGATGGAGGTCAGCACCATCAGGCCCAGTTGCGGCAGGATGTCCTGGATTTTCTGGAAGCCCAGGAACAGTACCTTCTGCTCCAGCCCCAGGCTCGCCACCAGGCTGCGGCACTCGGCGACGTACTCCGGGTCTTCCTCTTCCGGCCCGACGATCCAGCCTTCGACCTCGGGCATCACGCTGACCACCCCGCGCATGGCCCGCAGGAAGGTCTTGACGTCCTTGATCGGCACCACCCGGCCGATCAGCCCGACCACCGGCGCAATGCCTTCGGCCCGGGCCTCCAGGGCCTGGGTCCAGAGCTGCAGGTCGATGCCGTTGGGGATCACCTGGGTGCGCTCGGGGGGCGCGCCGTCCTTGATCTGGCGTTGGCGGTTGCCGTCGTACAGGGCAATGATCTGGTCGGCGCTTTCATAGACCAGATGCCCGATGCGTTCGAAGAAACGCACCCAGAGCATGCGGATATAGCCGGAGCCGGAATCCATGCTGTCGTTCAGCGCCTGGTTGCTGCTTTCGGCGATCCAGCTGGCCTGGGCCAGGTCGATCTTGCGCTCCTTGGTGTAGATCCCGTGCTCGCTGAGCAGGAACTGGCAGCCCCACAACTGCTTGAGAATGCAGCCCACCAGCCCGGCGTAGCCGGTGGAAATCGAGTGCAGCACCCGGGCCCGCGGCATGTGCCGGGCGGCATTGGCCAGCATCAGCAAGGGCGACTGCATGGTGCGCAGGGTCCAGAAGTAGTTGACGAAGGACGGATCGGCGCAGTGCTGCTCGTAGCCTTCGGTCAGCGCTTCCCAGCTGGGCCGGCTGTAGAGCACGTCGTCCAGGGTGATGCGCCCCTGGGCCAGGGATGCCAGCACTTCGATGCCCAGCTCGGCGGCGGGCTTCTGCGGGTTGTGCAGGTAGCGGTACAGGTTGCTCAGTTCCTCCAGGGACGCGCTGTGGGCCTCGCGCTTGTGCCTGGGGTTGCGCCAGGCCTCTTCCAGGTACACCTCTTCGATATGCACGACGTTGGCCGGAATCTCATAGCGGCGCTGACCATAGGCCTCGCGCTGGCCGCCAATGAACAGCACCGAAAACTGCAGCTGCGGCAGGCCGAGGATCATCTGGTGGATCCAGCTGGACACGCCACCACGCACATAGGGCCAGGTGCCCTCGAGCAGCAGGCAGACATCGGCGATGGGGGTTGAGTCGGGGGTTTTCTTCATGTCCAGGTCCTTACCAGCCCGGCAAAGGGCGGACGTTGCTGCATTTGCGCCGGCAGGCTTCGCAGCAGCCCGGGAATCTCGGCATAGCGGCCGGTTTCAAAGGCGATTTCGGCGCGGAACGGCAGGACCTTGGCCGGGTCCATGCCCGCCTCCTCGGCCTGGTGCATGTGCAGGCGCGCCTTGCCGACGTCACCGCGTTCAAGGGCGATGCGCCCGGCCAGCAACAGCAGCTCGCCGCCCTCCCCCAGCTTCAGCGCCTG